>NZ_JAKJEW010000025.1:0-71476 GCF_022705245.1 Candidatus Skiveiella danica
GCCCAAGCTTCAACGAGCTCACCCGCGACGGCCAGGACGCCGACCGCTGGAACCTGCTGCACCCGACCGAGGAGCAGCGTGTGCCCTTCGTCAGCCAGCAACTGGCGGCCCACGCCGGCCCGGTCATCGCGTCCACCGACTACATGAAGGCCTACGCCGAGCAGATCCGCCCCTTCATCCCCAAGGGCCGCAGCTACCGCGTGCTGGGCACTGACGGCTTTGGCCGCAGCGACTTCCGCAGCAAGCTGCGCGAGCATTTCGAGGTCAACCGCCACTTCATCGTCGTCGCCGCCCTGCGCTCGCTGGCTGACGAGGGCACGATCCCGATGGCCAAGGTGGCCGAGGCCATCAAGAAGTACGGCATCAAGACCGACAAGATCAACCCGCTGTACGCCTGACAACCTCCGGAGACACACATGGCATTGGTAGAAATAAAGGTCCCGGACATCGGGGACTTCGATGAAGTCGCCGTCATTGAACTGCTGGTCAAGCCTGGTGACACCGTCGCGGCCGAGCAAAGCCTCATCACGGTCGAGTCCGACAAGGCCTCGATGGAGATTCCGTCCAGCACCGCGGGCGTGGTCAAAGAGCTGCGCGTCAAGTTGGGCGACAAGGTCAGCGAAGGCTCGGTGGTGCTGGTGCTGGAGGCCGCAGGGGCCGCCGCAGCGCCCGCTGCCCCGGTTTCAGAACCAAAACAGGCACAACCCAGCGTCGCCGGGTCATCAGCCGCTACGGAATCGGTAGCGGCTGCGGCGCCGGCGCCCGCCGCTGCCACCGGCCCGGTGGAGGTGCGGGTGCCCGACATCGGCGACTTCAAGGACGTTGCGGTGATCGAGGTGTTCGTCAAGCCCGGCGACACCGTCAAGCTGGAGCAGAGCCTGATCACGGTGGAGTCGGACAAGGCGTCGATGGAAATTCCGTCGTCGGCCGCCGGCGTGGTGCGCGAGCTGAAGGTCAAGCTCGGTGACACGGTGAACATCGGCGATCTGCTGGCCATTCTGGAAGGCACCGGGGGCGCGGTCGCACCGGCCGCGGCTGCCGCGGCGCCGGTGCCGGCCGCCACCGCAGCGACCCCCGCAGTGGCTGCACCGGCCGCGCCATCCGCTGCTGCTGTGCCCGCCCACAACCCCACCGGCGCGCCGGTGGGGCTGCCGCATGCATCGCCCTCGGTGCGCAAGTTCGCGCGCGAACTGGGCGTGCCGCTGAACGAGGTCAAAGGCAGCGGGCCCAAGGGCCGCATCACCGAAGCCGACGTGCTGGCCTTCACCCGGTCGGTGATGGCGGGTGCCACGCAGACCCAGGCCCAGGCGGCCAAGGCGCCCGCAGCACCGGCCGGCGGCGGCGGGTCCGAGCTGGGGCTGATCCCCTGGCCCAAGGTCGACTTCACCAAGTTCGGCCCCGTCGAGCGCAAGGAGCTGTCGCGCATCAAGAAGATCAGCGGTGCCAACCTGCTGCGCAACGCGATCATGATTCCCGCCGTCACCAACCATGACGACGCGGACATCACCGACCTGGAAGCCTTCCGTGTGGCGACCAACAAGGAGAACGAGAAGTCCGGCGTCAAGGTGACGATGCTGGCCTTCCTGATCAAGGCCTGCGTGGCGGCGCTGAAGAAGTACCCCGAGTTCAACAGCTCGCTGGACGGCGACGCGCTGATCTACAAGCAGTACTTCCACATCGGCTTTGCGGCCGACACGCCCAACGGGCTGGTGGTGCCGGTGATCAAGGACGCCGACAAGAAGGGCATTCTGCAGATCAGCCAGGAAATGGGCGAGCTGGCCAAGAAGGCGCGCGACGGCAAGCTGACGCCGGCCGAGATGTCGGGCGCCTGCTTCACGATCTCCAGCCTGGGCGGCATTGGCGGGCGCTACTTCACGCCCATCATCAATGCGCCCGAGGTGGCGATCCTGGGCGTCTGCAAGTCCACCATCGAGCCAGTGTGGGACGGCAAGGCCTTCCAGCCGCGCCTGATGCTGCCACTCTCCCTGACCTGGGACCACCGCGTGATCGACGGCGCGGCCGCCGCGCGCTTCAATGTCTACCTCGGCCAGATCCTGGGCGACTTCCGCCGGGTTCTGTTGTGACGACGGTCGTTGTCGTCAAGAAGGCGGGTCAGGTGGCGATTGCCGCCGACACGCTGGTGACCTTCGGCGACACGCGCCTGTCGCACCGCCACGAGGCCAACAGCAAGCTGTTCAAGGTGGACACGCCCGCCGGCCCGAGCTGGGTCGGCATGGCCGGCACCGTGGCGCACTTTCCGGTGTTGCGCAAGGCCATGAACGCGCTGCCGAAAGACCAGCTGCTGCTGGGCAGCCGCGACGAGGTGTTCGACACTTTTGTCCGCTTGCATCCGCTGCTGAAGGAGACCTTCTTCCTTCAAACCAAGGAAGACGACAACGACCCCTATGAGTCGAGCCAGTTCAGCGTGGTGATTGCCAACGCGAGCGGCATCTTCGGCCTGTACAGCTACCGCGAGGTGTTCGAGTTCAAGGAGTTCTGGGGCATCGGCTCCGGGCGCGGCTTTGCACTCGGGGCCATGCACGCGGTCTGGGACAAGGCCCGCTCGGCCCGTGAAGTGGCGCTGGCCGGCGTGCATGCGGGTTGCGAATTCGACCGAAACTCCGCCGGACCGGTGGACCTGTACACGATCAAACTGAAAGCATGACCCGGGACGGTCCTGCACGTCATCTGGAGACACACCATGAGCCTGATTGAAATCAAAGTGCCGGACATCGGCGATTTTTCCGAGGTGGCGGTCATCGAGCTGCTGGTCAAACCCGGCGACACCATCAAGGCCGAGCAGAGCCTGATCACGGTGGAGAGCGACAAGGCGTCGATGGAGATTCCGTCCAGCCATGCCGGCGTGGTCAAGGAGCTGAAGGTCAAGCTCGGCGACAAGGTGGCCGAAGGCTCGGTCGTCCTGCTGCTGGAGGCCTCGGGCGCCGCATCGGCGGCCCCGGCAGCCCCCGCAGCCCCTGTTTCGGAACAAAAACAGCCAAACCCCGGCGTCGTTGCGTCACCAGGCGCTATCAATGTTGAAGCGTCTCCAGCGCCGGCTGCAGCCAGTTTCGGTGGCGCAGCGGACCTGGAGTGCGACGTGCTGGTGCTCGGCGGCGGCCCCGGCGGCTACTCCGCGGCCTTCCGCGCAGCAGACTTGGGCCTCAAAGTCATCGTGGTCGAGCGTTACGCGACCCTGGGCGGCGTGTGCCTGAACGTGGGTTGCATCCCCTCTAAGGCCTTGCTGCACGTGGCCGCCGTCATGGACGAAGTCAGCCACATGGCCGACTTGGGTGTTGACTTCGGTGCGCCCGTGGTCAACATCGACAAGCTGCGCGGCCACAAAGAAAAGGTCATCGGCAAGCTGACCGGCGGCCTGGCTGCCATGGCCAAGATGCGCAAGGTCACCACCGTCCGCGGCTACGGTAACTTCGTCGGTGCCAACCACCTCGAAGTGGAAGAAACCTCCGGCACGGCCCAAGAGAAGACCGGCACCAAGAAGGTCATCGCATTCAAGCGCGCCATCATTGCGGCCGGCTCGCAAGCTGTGCGTTTGCCCTTCATGCCCAACGACCCGCGCGTCGTGGACTCCACCGGAGCCTTGGCGCTCAAGGAAGTGCCCAAACGCATGCTGATCCTGGGCGGCGGCATCATCGGCCTGGAGATGGGCACCGTCTACAGCACGCTGGGCGCGCGCCTGGATGTGGTGGAAATGCTCGACGGCCTGATGCAGGGTGCCGACCGCGACCTCGTCAAGATCTGGCAGAAGATGAACGCCAAGCGCTTCGACCACATCATGCTCAAGACCAAGACCGTGGGCGCCAAGGCCACGCCCGAAGGCATCGAGGTCACGTTTGCACCAGCCGAGGAGGGTGGCACCGCTCCCGCGCCGCAGACCTACGACCTGGTGCTGCAGGCCGTGGGCCGCACGCCCAACGGCAAGAAGATCGCCGCCGACAAGGCTGGTGTGGCCGTGACCGACCGGGGCTTCATCAACGTCGACATCCAGATGCGCACCAACGTGCCGCACATCTTTGCCATCGGCGACATCGTGGGCCAGCCCATGCTGGCGCACAAGGCCGTACACGAGGCGCATGTGGCGGCCGAGGTGATCGCCGGTGAGCTGCAAGGCAATGCCGAACTGGCCAGCGCCGCCTTCAACGCCCGCGTCATCCCCAGCGTGGCCTACACCGACCCCGAAGTGGCCTGGGTGGGCCTGACCGAGGACCAGGCCAAGGCCCAAGGCATCAAGGTCAAGAAAGGCCTGTTCCCATGGACGGCCTCTGGCCGCGCCATCGCCAATGGCCGCGACGAAGGCGTCACCAAGCTGCTGTTTGATGACTCACCCGAGGCGCATGGCCACGGCAAGATCCTGGGTGGCGGCATGGTGGGCACGCATGCCGGCGACATGATTGGCGAGATCGCCCTGGCGATCGAGATGGGGGCGGATGCCGTTGACATCGGCAAGACCATTCACCCGCACCCCACGCTGGGCGAGAGCATCGGCATGGCGGCGGAAGTGGCGCATGGCAGCTGCACGGATGTGCCGCCGGCGCGGAAATAAGCGATGCGCCCCAGGCCCATCCGCCACCACGAAGGCCCGCCACGAAACTGACTGGCCGATCGGCACTTTGCGGATCAGGGCGGGTCCTTCAGGTGCAGCCAGATTTCATTGCGCCGCATGAACCATGGCGTGATGGGCGGGTCGTAGCGCGCATACACGAGCTGCCTGGTGGGGATCAGCTTGGCCGCGCTCAATGCAGCCTGCAACCCGACCAGGCGATCGTTGGAGTTGGAATCCGAGCAGTACCCGGAATAGCGGAACACCGCCACGCGTCTCGCCGGGACGACCCGAAGGGGCCGCTTCCTGGTTTCGGTGGTCCGAAGGTCTACTTCGTGGCAGCCCGGGCGTTGTACTCTGCGATCGACTTGGCAAGATCGGCGTATTCCTCGCTGGTCTTGTTGCCGCAGATGGCTTCGAGCTGGACCAGGTGTTTCTGCGCTTCAGCCGGTTTCTTGTCCATCAGGTAGGCCTCACCGATGTATTCGTGGGCGCCCTTGTGATTCGGATTCAACCTCAGCGCCTCTTTGTAGTGCTCGAAAGCCTTCGCCAGGTCCGGATTGCTGCGCTTGCGATAGCTGTAGCCCAGCAGGTTTTGCACATCCGCATTGCGAGGATCTTCCTTGGCAGCCAGATTCAACTCGCTCAGGGCCTTGTTCCAGTCCTTCGCGTCAATCGCCGTGCGTGCGATGCTCAGACGTTCCTTGACACCGGGGCCGGTCGGTTTGACGGACGGTGTCTCACTGGGCGTGTCCGCGGCCCGGACAAAAGCGGTGCTCCCCACGGCGCACGCGGCGAGCACGAATCCTGCAAGTCTGCGCAGGTGGAAGCGGTTGGGCATGGGAGTATCCTGGGTTGAGGGAAGCCGGCAGGGTCAAGGAACTTCATTCTGCCCGTGGAACCTCGGGGCTGCGCGTGATGTCTCGACCCGCCAAGCTTGCCACGGCAACAGATATCCCCGTTGTAGGCGGTCGCACCGAGCAAACCGTTCGTGCTTGACGGGCGCAAACAGGCATGGTCGACGCGGGTAAGTACCCTGCGCAGCAGACTGGATCCGTGGCTAGACTGGCCGGCACTGCCAGCCGTTCAGGAAACCCTTTCATGACCCATTCAAGGCCCTCTTCGCGTCGCAAGTTCATATCAGCCTCGCTTGGGCTGGGCGCCATGGCATTGCTGCCAGATGCCGGGGCTCAGACCTCGAAATGGCCGGTCAAACCGATTCGCATTGTGGTGACGTTTCCGCCGGGCGGCCTCACCGACGCCTATGCCCGCATGTACGCGGAGCAGCTCACCGCCAGTTTGGGTGTTCCGGCCTTCGTGGAGAACAAGCCTGGTGGCGGGGCCATCATCGGTATTGACGCGGTCGCCAAGTCACCCCCGGACGGCTACACGCTCCTCATGACCACCTCGGGCACGGTCTGGCAGAACCGGGTGCTTTACACCAAACTGCCGTACAACCTTGACAAGGACCTCACGCCGATTGCCGTCTTTCCGTCAGGGCCTCTGGTGGTCGGTGTGTCCGAAAAGGTGCCCGCTCGGAACATGCGTGAATTCATCGAGTTCGCCAAGAGCAACACCACGTCAATGGGAACCTATGCCCCTGGGTCGTACCCCCATATGGTGGCCGACCAGACCAACCGCAACGAAGGCACGAAGATCCTTTCGGTGCACTACCGCGGCGAATCTCCGATGTGGGTGGACGTGGCTTCAGGTCAGGTGCAAATTGCCATTGGCAGCTATCAGGCGTTCAACACCGTTGCAGGCCGGGGCGTGCGACCGATCGGAGTCACAGGCCCGTATCGCTCACCCAAACTGCTGGATGTCCCGACACTGGTGGAGCAAGGCATTCCGGGAACGCTGGTGGGGCTGGAGGGCGGACTGCCTTTGATGGCGCCTGCCGGCACCCCGGAAGCCGTGCTCAAACTGCTGTCCAACGTGGTGGTGGAAGGCGCCAATACCGAGCGGGCGGCGAAATTGCGCGAGACCTTTGCGATCCCCAACAAGCCCAAGAACCTGGCCGAAACCCGGCGCGAGTGGGCACGTGACGTCCCCGTGTGGATCAAGGTCGCCGTGGATCTGGGGGTCAAGCTGGATTGATCACCGGGTTTCCTGATTGACGCCAAGCGGATCTCTCGGATGGCTCTGCGCGCGGGCAGCCTGACGCAGGCCGCCCGGCGTCATGGTGAACCAGCGCCGGAAGCTGCGGCTGAAATTGCTGGTGTCCTGGTAGCCCAGCCGGTGCGCGATCTCTTCGATCGGCAGGCTCGTGCGGGTCAGGTAGAACTCGGCCCGCTGCGCCCGCAACTCGTCCCTCAGCGCCTGAAAGTGGGTGCCCTCGTCCTTGAGGCGCCGAATCAGCGTGCGTGGCGACATCAGATGATGCCGGGCCACGTCCTGCAGCTCGGGCCAGCTGCTTTCCCGGGCCAGCAGGTAGGCGCGCACTTGCTGCGTCAGGGTCTGCGACTGCAGGGCGCCAAGTTGCTGCTCGCAGGTGCGCAGCGCATCGCCGTAGGCCTGAGCATCGGCGGTCGAGTTCGGCCGGGCCAGGTCCTCGGCCGTCCAGCGAAAGCCCAGGTGGGCCGCGTCGAACTGGCAGGGGCAGCGCATGCGGGCTTCCAGCTGCTCGGCCCACACCGGGCGGGGAAAGGGCAGGGTGACCGCTTGCAGGCCGCTCTCACCCGCATGCACGGCAGCGGCCACCTGCGCGATGGTGATCGCCACGCAGGGGAGCAGGAAGGTGCGCGAGGCACCGAGATCCACCCGTTCGCGCACGCCCAGAATGCCGTGTGACGGCCCGTTGCGAAAGACGAACTGCATCGCGGCGTTGCGGATGGAGGCGTAGCGGTGCACGGCTTCCAGCGCGGCCAGCAGGTGCGGACTGGCCACGACCGCATAGCCCAGCGGGCCGTGGACGGACACCTGCAGC
This sequence comes from Candidatus Skiveiella danica, assembly GCF_022705245.1. NCBI lineage: Bacteria > Pseudomonadati > Pseudomonadota > Betaproteobacteria > Burkholderiales > Comamonadaceae > Candidatus Skiveiella > Candidatus Skiveiella danica. The sequence goes on from NZ_JAKJEW010000025.1 coordinate 7,485, forward strand.
AGTGCGCCCACCTCCAGCGCCAGCCGGTCGTCGAATCCAGCCGCCGCAGCGGCGGCGACCACCTGGTTGATCTGGCGCACCGACAACAGCTCGTCCCGAGCTTGCAAGGCTGCCCAGTCACCCAGTCCGACGTCGCGCAGCGTCGCAGACAGGTCGATGCCTTTCTTGCGCAGCACCTCGCACAGCAGCCGCACGTACGCGGGCTGCAGCACCGGTGCGTCGATGCCCAGATCGAAGGAAGTCATGGCGGCCTTTGTCACTTCAAGACGAAATTGTGCCGCTTTAAGGCGTGGCGCAGGGGACGTTTGGCGGCGAGACTGCCGTCAGGAGGACTTTTCCGATGAATCCAACGTCCCTTGATGGGCCCGTCACGCGCCCGCCGCCGCTTTACGTCAGCCTGGAGGCGGGCGTGCTCACGCTCACCAACACCGACGCGCCCTGGAACCGCATGAGCCTGGACTACATGGACGCGGTCGAGCAGGCGGTGCGTGAGGCGGTCAGTGATCCGCAGGTGCGGGTCCTGGTTTTCACCGCGCAGGGCGACGAGAACTTCTCGGTCGGGATGGACCTGAAGCAGATCGCCGAGCGGATGGCCGATACCCAGGCCCTTGAACAGCTCCTGGACCAGCGCATGCGCGTGCTCGCCATGATCGAATCGATGGAGAAGCCGTCGATCGCCACGCTGTTCGGGTACTGCCTGGGCGGCGGGCTGGAACTTCCGCTGGCCTGCCACTTTCGCCTGGCCGCTGACACCGGCGCGTCAATTGGCCTGCCCGAGGTGGAACTTGGGGTGGTGCCGGCGTGGGGCGGAACGGCGCGCCTGACCCGGTGCGTCGGGCGCAACCACGCGTTGGACCTGATGCTGCGGGCGCGAAAGATCGATGGGCATGAAGCGCTGAAGATCGGCCTGGTCCACAGCGTGCATCCGTTGGCGCAACTCAAGGCGGCCGCGAACGCGCTGGCGCGGGAACTGGCTGCGATGCCGCCGCTGGCGGTGGCCGGCATCCTGCGCTGCGTGGTCGGTGCCGGTGCGGCCAGCCTTCAGGATGCGCTGGCCGAGGAGCGCCGGGCGGTGCTTCGCTGTGCCGGCACCCGCGAGCAGCAAGAGGGATTCGCAGCCTTTCTTGCGAAACGAAAGCCCGTATTTGCCGGCGGTTGATGCCCTGCGCGTCAATCAGTCGGTCTGTGAACGAGGTGTCACTTAATGACGAAACATCGCCGCTTTCCGCCATGGCGCTTCGGGCGGGATGCGACGAAACTGGCAACACAAACACACAGGAGAAACCCATGACGACCCAAACACTGCCCCAGGCAGAGCCTTATGTGGACCGCAAGCGCTATGCCTGGCTGCTGTCGGTCTTTGTTCCTTTCTTGGTGGGCAGCGGCCCGCTGCTGATCGAATGGACCGGCCACAACGCGTGGGCCTGGCTGCCGGTTGCGTTCCTCTACCTGTTGGTCCCGGTGCTCGACCTGATCCTCGGCGAAGACCGAAGCAACCCGCCCGAGTCGGCCGTTCCGGCACTCGAGGCTGACCGGTACTACCGGTACATCACCTACGCCGTGGTACCCATCCTCTGGCTGGTGTTCGCCGGCACGGTGGCCTACCTGTGCACCCATGATCTGCCCTGGCACACGCAGCTGGCGTTGATCCTCGGTGCCGGACTGTGTGGCGGCTTCGGCATCAACCTCGGCCATGAACTCGGCCACAAGAACAATGCGCTGGAGCGCTGGCTGGCCAAGATTGCGCTAGCGCCAACCGGTTACGGGCATTTCTTCATCGAACACAACCGCGGTCACCACCGGGATGTGGCCACGCCTGCGGATCCGGCTTCTTCGCGCATGGGCGAGAGCATCTACACCTTTGTCTGGCGCGAGATGCCGGGCGCGCTCAAACGGGCCTGGGGTCTGGAGCGTGATCGCCTGCAGCGCACGGGCCAGCCGGTCTGGTCCCTGCACAACGAAATCCTTCAGCCGGCCGTGATGACGCTGGTGCTCTGGACTGCGCTGGTGCTGGCGTTCGGGCCCAAGGCGCTGGTGTTCTGCGTGCTGATCGCCTTCTGGGCCAACTTTCAGCTCACCTCGGCCAACTACATCGAGCACTACGGCTTGTTGCGCCGCACCGGGGCGGACGGTCGGGTGGAACGCTGCCAGCCGCACCATTCCTGGAACAGGAACCACGTGTTCTCCAACTGGGTCGTGTTCCACCTGCAGCGGCACTCGGATCACCATGCGCACCCCACCCGGCGCTACCAGTCGCTGCGCCATTTCGAGAACCTGCCGGAGCTGCCCAATGGCTACATGGGTATGTTCATCGTCTGCTACATCCCGCCGTTGTGGTACGCCCTGATGGACCGGCGCCTGGTGCGCGCGGTGGGCGGCGATGCGTCTCGCATCAGCTTTCAGCCGGGCAAGGAAGACAAACTCCGGCAGCGCTTCGGACTGCAGAACGCGCAAGAGGTGGCGGCATGAGCGAGACGATCGCCTTGGCGGGTGCCCCGGACGCGGCCACGGTCTGGCACTGTGAGCTGTGTGGCTTCACCTATGACGAAGCCCAGGGATGTCCGCCGGAGGGCTTCGGGCCGGGCACTCGCTGGGCGGACATTCCTGATGGCTGGGGCTGCCCCGACTGCGGACAGCCCAAGGCAGATTTCAAACCCGTGGACCTGTTCGAATGATGACGGACACGCGGCCCGGTGCCGGCGTCTGCACGTTGTGGGGAGGCGCACTGTCGTTGTACACGGGCAAGGTGCGGTCCTACCTGATCAAGAAGGGCGTGCCCTACCGCGAGTTCTATGCCTCGCATCCCGACTTCCAGGCCCGCATCCGGCCGGTGGTCGGCCTGGGGGTGACGCCGGTGCTGGAAACACCCGAGGGGGACATCCTGCAGGACTCCACCGAGATCATCGAGGCGATGGAACGGCGCCTGCCCGAGCGCCCCATGATTCCGGAGACGCCGGTGCTGCGGGCGCTGGCCTGGCTGCTCGATGCCTTCGCCAGCGAGCACCTGCTGGCCATGGCCATGCACTTTCGCTGGGCCGAGCCGCACATCTCAATGCAGCGCAGCTTTCTGCAGGCCGAGTTCGGCCGCGCCTCCTACCTCGGCACCGACAAGGCCGCGCGCGACCAGGCCGGTGCCCGCATGGTGAGCTACTTCAGCAGCATGCTGGGGCCGCTGGGCTCCAACGCGCATACGGCCGGCGCCATCGAGACGGAATTCCTCGACCTGCTGGACGTGCTCGATGAGCATTTCCAGCACTGGCCCTACCTGTTGGGTGGCCACCCCAGCCTGGCGGACTTCGGCTTCATGGCGCCGCTGTACGCACACCTGGGGCGTGACCCCTCACCGTCGCAGCGCCTGCGCCTGCGCGCACCCAATGTGGCGCGCTGGATCGAGCGCATGAACCTGGCGGTGATCCCGGATGGCGAATTCCCGGACATCCCGGCTGCTTTCGACGCCGACGATCGCGTGCCGCCCACCTTGTTGCCGCTGCTGGCGCTGATCTTCCGCGACTGGACGCCCGAGCTGCTGGCCAACGCACAGGCCTTCAACGCCTGGGCGACGGCGCATCCGGATCTGGCCGACGGCGCGTTCGTGGCCCTGGACGGCAAGAAGCGCGTGCACCCGCACGTGGGGCCCATCGCCTACCGCTGGCGGGGCTGCACGGTGGAGCGCGTCAGTGCGCCGCAGACGCTCTGGCATTTCGGCCGCTTTCAGCAGCAGCTGGCGGCCTGCGACGGTGAGGCCCGCGACCGACTGGTGATGGTGCTGGAGCAGGCCGGCGGACGAGAGGCCTGCGCGCTCAAGCTGGTGCGGCACATTGAGCGGCGCCACTACGGGTTGGTGATCGGGCCGTCCTGATCGGCGGGCGCCTGCAGCACCGCCAGCAGCTCCTGGCCCCAGGCCACCTCGCCGGTCTCGTAGAGGATGCCTTTTTTCAGGATCATGGACTGGATCTGCTGGGCGCGGCTCAGCGGCTTGCCGGCGGCAAAGTCGCGCTGCTCGATGGCGCGGTACTGCACCAGCCGCTCCTCGTGCAGGGCGATGTGGCGGCGCAGTTCGGGGCTGAGGTCCACCTCGCCGAGCACGGCCTCGGCGCGCAGCTTCACAGTGAACTCGTCGCGCAAATCCATGGGCTGCGCGGTTGTCTGGGTCCAGCGCTTCAGTTCCAGACGGCCTGCGGGGAGCACGCGGTATTCCTTCTTGCGGGTATTGCCGGCATCGGCAGGAACGCTGGACTCGATCCAGCCAACCGCCTCCATGCGCGCGAGTTCGCGGTAGATCTGCTGGTGGGTGGCGTGCCAGAAGTAGCCGATGGACTTGTCAAACCGGCGCGCCAGGTCGTAGCCGGACGAGGCTTTTTCAAGCAGCGAGGTGAGCACGGCGTGGGCGAGCGACATGGGTGGAAGTCTACGCAGGGTGGCCCAACTATGCAACCAGTTGCATAAAAAACCAAAGCCCACTACACTTTTGTGCAACTGGTTGCATAGTTGCGCCGTTGTCCGAATTTCCGCCATTCCAAGGAGTTGCCATGTCCGCTGTCGCCTCACCCTACCCCCACCTGCTCGCGCCCCTGGACCTGGGTTTCACCACCCTGAAGAATCGTGTGCTCATGGGTTCCATGCACGTGGGGCTCGAAGAGGCCAAGGATGGCTTCGCGCGCATGGCCGCGTTCTATGCCGAGCGTGCCCGTGGCGGCGTGGGCCTGATCGTGACCGGCGGCATCGCCCCGAACGAGCGAGCGCGCCCCATGCCCGGCGGCGCGGCGATGACGACCCCGGCCGAGGCGGAAAAACACAAGGTGGTCACGCAGGCCGTGCACGAGGCCGGAGGCAAGATCTGTATGCAGATCCTGCACTTCGGCCGCTATGCCTACCACCCCGAGCTGGTGGCGCCGAGTGCGGTGAAGGCGCCGATCAGCCCGTTTAGACCCCACGCGCTGACCGGTGCCGAGGTTGAGCAGACGATCGACGACTACGCCAATGCCGCCGCGCTGGCCCAAAGTGCCGGCTATGACGGCGTGGAGATCATGGGCTCCGAGGGCTACCTGATCAACGAATTCATCGCCGCCCACACCAACCACCGCGATGACGAATGGGGCGGCAGCTACGAAAACCGCATCCGCTTTCCACTGGAGATCGTGCGCCGCACCCGCGAACGGGTGGGCACCAACTTCATCCTCATCTTCCGCCTCTCGATGCTCGACCTGGTCGATGGCGGTTCGACCACCGACGAGGTGGTCCGCCTGGCGCAGGCGCTGGAACAGGCTGGCGTCACGATCCTGAACACCGGGATTGGCTGGCACGAGGCGCGCATTCCCACCATCGCCACCAAGGTGCCGCGTGCCGCGTTTGCCTGGGTGACGAAACAGCTCAAGGGCAAGGTGGGCATCCCGCTGGTGGCCACCAACCGCATCAATACGCCCGAGGTCGCCGAGGGCGTGCTGGCCGAGGGCAACGCCGACATGGTGAGCATGGCGCGCCCCTTCCTGGCTGACCCCGACTTTGTGGCCAAGGCCGCTTCGGGCAGAGCCGATGAGATCAACACCTGCATCGGCTGCAACCAGGCCTGCCTGGACCACACCTTCGGCGGCAAGATCACGTCCTGCCTGGTGAACCCGCGCGCCTGTCATGAGACTTTGCTGGTGTCCAGGCCCCTGGCACAGAAAGAGCGCATCGCCGTGGTGGGTGCAGGACCGGCCGGGCTGGCGTTCTCGACGGAGGCCGCCCGGCGCGGGTTCGACGTGACGCTGATCGATGCCGCCATTGAGATCGGCGGGCAGTTCAATGTGGCCAAGCAGGTGCCGGGCAAGGAGGAGTTTTTCGAGACGCTGCGCTATTTCGGCAAGCAGATCGAGCTGACCGGCGTGAAGCTGCAACTGGGCCGCAAGGTCAGCGCCCAGGACCTCGTGGGCGAGGGCTACCGGCACGTGGTGCTGGCCACCGGTGTCAATCCGCGCCTGCCGGACATCGAGGGCATCGGCCACCCCAAGGTGTTGGGCTACCTGGAGGTGCTGCGTGACAAGAAGCCGGTCGGCAAGACGGTGGCGCTCATCGGGGCCGGGGGCATCGGCTTCGATGTGGCCGAGTTCCTGTTGGCCGAAGGCACCAGCCCGAGCCTGGACACGGCCAAGTTCTTTGCCGAGTGGGGCGTGGACGCCACCGGCGCATCCCGCGGCGGGCTGGCCGAGGCGCACGTCGGCTCGGTTCCGCGCAAGGTCTACCTGTTGCAGCGCAAGGTCAGCAAGGTCGGCGACGGCCTGGGCAAGACCACGGGCTGGATCCATCGCACCGCCCTCAAGAACCGCGGGGTCGAAATGATCGCCGGCGTCACCTACCGAAAGGTGGACGATGCGGGTCTGCACATCACCGTGGGCGATAAAGAGATGGTGCTGCCGGTGGACAACGTGGTCGTCTGTGCCGGGCAGGACCCCCAGCGCGAGCTGCAGGCCGAGCTGCAGGCGGCCGGCGTGACGGTTCACCTGATCGGCGGTGCCGACAAGGCGGCGGAGCTGGACGCCAAGCGGGCCATCAAACAGGGGACCGAACTGGCGTTGACGCTGGATCCCGGTGCCGCCAAAGCAGTCGTTCCGGCGGGGGCGGCGTTTGAGCAGCGCATCACGCCGCAGGTGGCCGAGAGCCTGGCGAAGTGGCATGAGATGGTGGCCGCGGTCAATCTGGGTGAGCTGCCTTCCATCCTGCATCCCAAGGCGGTGTTCCGTTCTCCGATGGCCCATACGCCATACCCCGGTGCCCAGGTGGTGCAGCTGATCCTGGGCACGGTGATGCATGTTTTCCAGGACTTCACCTACCACCGCCAGCTGGCCAGCGCGGACGGCCTGAGCGTGGTGCTGGAGTTCAGTGCCACCGTCAATGGCAAGGAGCTCAAGGGCATCGACCTGATCCGTTTCGATGAGGATGGCAAGATCGTGGACTTCGAGGTCATGGTGCGTCCGATGAGCGGCCTGCAGGCTCTCGGCGACGAGATGGCCAAACGGCTGGCTCCCTACCTGGCGGCCATGAAAGGTGGCCGGGCCTGATCTGGATACTATATTATTAATAGCGTACTATGACCCGTTCACGCTGGGAAAGAGCAAGAAAGGCTTGAAATCATGAATACCACACCCTCTTTTGAAACCCTGATCGTCACCTTGGAAGATCACATTGCCACGGTGCGCCTGAATCGCCCCGAAAAGGCCAACGCCATGAACGCCGCCATGTGGCAGGAGATCCGCCAGGCCTTCCAGTGGGTGGACGCCACGCCCGAGGCCCGCGTCGCCGTGCTGCAGGGTGAAGGCCGGTATTTCACGGCGGGCATCGACCTGCAGCTGATGATGGGGCTCGGGCCGCAGATTGCCAATGAATGCGACGGCCGCACCCGCGAGGCGCTGCGCCGGGTCATCCTGGACATGCAGGACACCCTGACCAGCCTGGAGCGCTGCCGCAAGCCGGTGCTCGCGGCCATTCATGGCGGCTGCATCGGCGGGGGTATCGACCTCATCACCTGCGCCGACATTCGGTATTGCAGCGCGGACGCCAGCTTCACGATCAAGGAGATCGACATCGGCATGACCGCGGACGTGGGCACCCTGCAGCGCTTGCCCCGACTGGTGGGTGAAGGCATCACGCGTGAACTGGCCTATACCGGGCGCACATTCGATGCGGCCGAGGCCCGAAGCATCGGCCTGGTGAACCGGGTGTTCGACAGCCGCGAAGCGTTGGTGGCCGGGGTTCGCGAGATCGCGGCCACCATTGCGGCCAAGTCACCCCTGTCGATCCGCGGCACCAAGGAGATGATCACGTACGCGCGCGAGCACAGCGTGGCTGACGGACTGAACTACATCGCCACCTGGAACGCGGCCATGCTCATGAGCAAGGATCTGACCGAGGCGATGACGGCGAACCTGGCAAAGAGGACGCCGACGTTCAAAGATTGAAGCCGGGCCCGGCGGCAAGTTTCGCGGATGCACCGCGCCGCCCCGGTTTCAGGTCGAAACCACGGGCGGCTTGGTGCGCTGCCATTCGTCGAGTTTCTGGCGAGCGGTCTCAGTGGCCGCGGCCACGATCTCGTCGTGCCCCTCGCGTTTGGCGGTGAGTTCGATCACGTACCCGTTCGGGTCACGAAAATAGATCGAGTCGATGAAGCCGTGGTCCGAGATGCCCCGGGTCTCGATTCCTCCAGCCTTGCCCTTGGCGAACATCATCTGCAGGTCTTCCTGGGTCACTTCCAGCGCAATATGCAGGTCGAAGTCATGTTGCGGCTTAAAGGTGAACGGCATGTCGGGCGCCTCGAAAAAGGCCAGTGAAGAGCCGTCCTCCATCTGATAGAAGGAATGCAGCGTCCGGGTTGCTCGGCCGCTCTTGGTTTCGCTGATCTGGAACGCGTTGACCAGCGGCAGGCCGAGGAAGTCGCTGTAGAACTTGCGTGTCTCTTCCGAGTCGCGGCAGCGATAGGCGTTGTGGTGCAGTCGTTTCAACATGACAGTGTCCGGTGGATGCAAGGAGCCGGCGTTACAGGGCTTCGAACGGAACGTCCTTGACGGAACTGGCGAAGCCATTGAAGACTTCATTCACCTTGTCCCAATTGGGAAGCTTCTTCATGTTGGCCATCCATCGCTGCACGTTGGGGTAAGGCGTGAAATCGCATTTGATGATTTCGCCCAGCGTGACGAGGCCGATGCCGAGGTAGTCAGCGATGGTGATGTCGTTGCCGCAAAGGTAGGTATTGTCCGGACCGATGTAATGCTTGTCGAGAACGGAAAGCCAGTTGGCCGCGCGTTCTTTGCCCCAGGCAATGGTGGCGGCCTGCACCTCGGGGGTCGGGCGCTTGTGATGCGGAAAGATCTGAGGGTAGGCCACTCCGTATCCGTAGTCGCGGTAGAAGCCGGTGTTGAGCCAGTCCATCATTTCGTTGACTTTGGCGCGCTTCTGCAGGTCCTTGGGATAGGCGGGCAGATTGAACTTGTCGGCCAGGTATTTCAGGATGGCCGAGGACTCAGTCAGGCGGAAGTCTCCATCCTCCAGCACGGGGACCTGCCGGCTGGGGTTGATCCCGGTGAAGTCCGCGCCATAGTGCTCCCCCGTCATCAAATCCACAACCTGTTCGTCCATGGGGATGTTGTTCTCGGCAACGAAGAGCCTCACCGGACGGCTGGTCATGGAGACAGGGTGCATGTAGAGCTTCATTGAAATTCCTTCAGGAAGAAAAAATGGGGAAGGAGATTGGGCACGAATTTCGATTTCCCTGTCAACGCCGAGGTCTGGCCAGACTCGACCGCCGGCCCTGTCAGGGGCGACTCGCATTTCCAGATGCCTGCGGGTCTGGCTCGCGCATCAGCCACTGGCCAGCGCTGAGCCTGCAGGGATCCGGTTATTTCAAGGCTCTCAGGAACTCGTTCCGCAGCTGGTCGGACGTCTCAAAACAGCCCGCGAAGGCCTGCGTCACCACCCGCTCGTCGCCGCGCCGGTCCTCGCCCAGCAAGAGGCAGAGTTGCTCCGCCTCGATGATGCAGGCGCCGCCGGCGGCAAGGCCATGGGTGACCAGTGCGTCGGCGATGTCGCGGGTCATCCATTCCTGGTAGGTAAAGCGATGGCCGATGGCATCGACCATGCGCGCGATGCGGCCAAAGCCGTGCAGGCGCCCGCCAGGAATGTAGGCCACATGGGCGACGCCCCGGAAAGGCACCAGATGGTGCGGGCAGACACCGTGGATCGCGATGCCGCGGATCACGACCATGTCGGTGCGGGCATCCGGAAAGCCATCCCCCAGCGCAGCGGCGGGATCCAGGTCATAGCCGCCGAGCAGGCGCTTTTGCCAGAGTTCCCGAACCCGTTGGGCCGTGCGTCCCATGTGGGCCATGTCGGGTGCGATTCCGCAGGCCGCCAGCAGATCGGTCACCGCGGACTCAAAGGCGACGGGATCGAAGGCCTTGCTGCGCGCGATGCCGACGCCGACGGCGCAGCCGGCTGGCGGGTGGTGATCGTCGCAATGACTCATGTTGGTTCGCTCCTTTGCCCCGACACTGTTGCGCCAGTCTAGCCGCGTCCGGTGCCCGGTGCCCCGGCTTCCCGTGCAGGCCACGGGCGCCGGCCTCGTTTCAACCTACACCACGCCAGACGCGTGGAGCTGCCTGATTGCCTCGGCAGCGTAACCCAGTTCCCTCAGGATTTCATCAGTGTGTTCGCCCAGCACGGGTGCGCTGCGGTGAAAGCCGGCAGGCGTGTCCGACAGGTCGACCGGGTGCGGCGCCAGCGGATAGCTGGCCGCCATGCCCGCAAACTGGCGCATCGGCAACATGTCGCTGGCCTGAATATGCGGGTCGTCCAGCGCTTCCTGCGGGCTGTAGACCGGCCCGGCCGGTATCTTGGCCTTTGCCAGCGCCGCGAGGACTTCGTCGCGCGTGCGGCTTTCACACCAGTGCGCCATCACGGTGCTGACCATGGAACTGTTCTACCCGCGCAGGGCGTCGCTTGCCAGCCGGGGATCGGCCTTGAGGTCGACGCGTCCCACCATGTCGCACCAGCGCTCGAACATGGCCTGCCCCACCGACTGCACCACCAGCCAGCCGGTGCGGGTTCGAAACAGGTCGCCCGGCGCGGCCAGGTAGCCACGATTGCCTTGCGGCACGCGGTCGGGTGCGCGCACCGCCTGCTCGATCAGGATGGAGTTGGTGTGGATCAGGCCGGAGCGCAGCAGTGAACCTTCGACCAGCTGGCCGCGGCCGCTGCGTTCCCGGGCCCAGAGTGCGGCCAGAGTGCCCATCGCGCAGGCCTGTGCGGTGGAGACATCCACGTAGTTGACCGTGGCGCGCACCGGTGCGTCGGGCAGTCCGGACATGTACATGGCGCCGCTCATGGCCTGGCCCACCGAGTCGAAGCCCGGTAGCGGGCTGTAAGGACCAACGGATCCGTAGGCGGTGGCCACCGTCAGCACCGCGCGCGGGTTGAGGGCCGACACGGTGTCCCAGTCCAGCCCGAGGTTGCGCAGCGTGGCGGGCGGCAGGTTCGCCACGATCACGTCAGCGCCGGCGATCAGTTCGCGCACGATGCGCCGGCCATCGTCGCTGGCCAGATCCAAGGTGAGGCAGCGTTTGTTGCGGTTCATCTGCAGGTACAGGCCGCCTTCGCCGGTGTCGGCCACGTTGGGCACGAACCGGTCTTCGCCACCTTCGATGCGCTCGATGCGGATCACGTCGGCGCCGTGGTCGCCCAGCAGGGCAGCGCAGTAGGGGCCGGCGATGAAGCGACCGAAGTCGAGGACGCGGATGCCTTGCAGGAGACTCATGAGATGGCGGTGAAGAGGGTTGGCGCAAAGTCTAGGGGAGTGTCCCTGCGGCCTCCTGTCGCGCGCGCGTCCACGGGGGACTCTTCGACGGATCCCCGGCAAAGGAGGCGTGGGTAAACTCGTCAGTCCCATCCCACAACAGGATTCCCCCATGAGCGAACTGGTGACCTACGAGCTGAATGACGGCATCGCCGTGCTGACTCTGAACAATGGCAAAGTCAATGCGCTGTCGCCCGAGGTCATCGTGGCCCTCAATGAGGCCCTGGACCGCGCACAGGAGGCCGGCGCCATCGTGGTCCTGACCGGACAGCCGGGCATCCTGTCGGGTGGCTATGACCTCAAGGTCATGATGAAGGGGCCGGAGCAAGCGATCGCCTTGGTCACGGCCGGCTCCGCGCTGACGCGGCGCATGCTGGCCCACCCCCAGCCGATCATCGTGGCCTGCGGCGGTCACGCGGTGGCAAAAGGGGCGTTCCTCCTGCTGGCCTCGGACTACCGGCTGGGTGTGGAAGGGGAATTCCTCATTGGTCTGAACGAGGTGCAGATCGGCATGACGATGCACCACGTCGGGATCCTGCTGGCGCGTGACCGCCTGAGCCCCGCGATGTTTCAGCGCAGTGTGATCAATGCCGAGATGTTCACCCCGCAGGCCGCGCTGGCCGCGGGCTTCCTGGACCGGGTGGTGGCGCCGGATCAGCTGATGGCCGCCGCGCTGGACGTAGCGCAGCAGATGAAGAAGCTCAACCCCGGGGCGCACCGCCATACCAAGCTCAAGGCCCGAAAAGCTTTGCTGGAGGCGCTGGACAGCGCCATCGTGACGGACGGCCGCACCAGCGTGGTCGGCTGAGCGCCGCCTTTGTGCCGCTGCGGGCTGGCCCTGTTCGGACCAGGACCTGCGCCTGTCCGGGGTTCTGCGAGGGTCAGCGCCCGGTCGGCGAATATCCGGGAAGGCTGGTCGGGGGGATGGTCTTTGCAGGAACGGCGGAATTGGCGGATGGCCGCTCGAAGGTCCGCACGTTGGCAAAGATCGTCGACATCACGTTGTCGCCGCGCGCCACCTCGGATTCCTTGCGGCCGCCGACCGGGATGCAGTCGCTGGAAAGGGTTTCGATCGAAAACACCATGGTCGCGCCTTCGCCGAAGCGGGCCGGCACGGTTTCGTGCAGGGGGTAAGACAGGTTGACCGGGGTGGTGTCGGACTGGTAGAGGGTCTTGCCGTCCTTGCCCATCACGGTGTAGCAGGCCGCTGACGCGCTGGCGCAAAGAACGCAGCTGGTGGCCAGTGCAAGCAGTTTCTTCATAAGCTCCATCCTCCTTCGCATTCCATCGTCTGGCGTGCCGACGGACCTGCCAGACGCCCCCCTATTGTCAACCCGATTGACCCGTCTTGTCGAATGCGGGTGCGGGCGGCTTCGGTCCGGACACCGCCCGGGGCCCGTCGCGCGCCCCGAAGGTTCACCGTGTCAGGAAATCGAGGTACTTGGTCGCGAATTTTCCGTAGGGGGGCCACAGAAACTTGATGGCGCTGAAGGGGGCCTGGTAGAACACCGGCCGCAGCTTGGAGAAGGTCACGAAGCCTTCATAGCCGTGGTAGTGACCCATGCCGCTGTCACCAATGCCGCCGAAGGGCATGTCGTGCTGCCCCGTGTGCAGCACGATGTCGTTGACGGTGACGCCGCCCGACATGACGCGATGGATCAGATCGTGAATCAGCCGCTTGTCATTGCTGAAGGGGTAGAAAGCCAGCGGGCGCGGGCCGGCGTTGATGGCGTTCACCACCTCGTCGACCGAGGTGTACGGGATGACCGGCAGCACCGGTCCGAAGATCTCGCGCGTGCGCAGTTCGCAGTCGGCAGGCGCGTTCAGGACGATATGCGGCGCGATCTTGCGCGTGGCCGCATCCCATTTCGGGCCGGGCACGAGTTGCACCAGGGTCGCGCCGCGCTCCTGCGCTTCTTCGAGGGCACGGGTGATGCGGTTGAACGCACGCTCGTCGATGACCGAGGTGAAATCCGGGCTGTCCAGCGAGGGGTAGCGGGCCGACACGGTGCGGCGCGCAATCTCGACGAACTCGCTGACCTTGTGCTGTGGCACAAAGACATGGTCGGCCGTGGTGCAGATCTGGCCGGCGTTGAAGTATTTGAAAAACGTGATCCGCTCGGTGGCCTTCTGCAACGGGAAATCGTCGCAGACCAGAGCCGGGGCCTTGCCGCCAAGTTCCAGGGTCACTGGGCAGAGGTTGGTTGATGCCGCCGCCATCACGGCGCGCCCGGTCAGCCCGGAGCCCGTGAACAGGATATGGTCGAACTTGAGCTTGGAGAACTCGATGCCGACGCCGCCGGTTTCGTCAAAGAAGGCCAGCTTGTCCTTGGGGAAGTAGGCAGGCGCCTTGTCGATCAGCAGTTGTGCCAGGCGGCGCGAGTTCTCCGACATCTTGACCATGCAGCGGTTGCCCGCGGCGAAAGCCGACGTCAGGCCACCAAAGCACAGGAAGATCGGGAAATTCCACGGCACGATGTGCCCGACCACGCCCACGGGCTGTGGAATCACACGGTTGCTGGCGCCGAAGAAGTTCTTCAGGTCCACGCTGCGCCGTTGCGGCTTCATCCACTTCCTCAGGTGGCTGATCGCATGGTCCACGCCGTCGATGACACCGTAAAACTCGGCAAACAGGGTCTCGTGACGCGAGCGGTTGCCGTAGTCGGCGCTGATCGCATCCAGGATGGCTTCACGGTGGTCGCGCAGGAAGGTCTGCAGCTTGCGCAGGTCGGCCTTGCGTTGCTCCAGATCGGGATAGGGGTGTGCCAGGTAGGCATCACGCTGCAACTGGAGGGTTTGCTCCAGTTCATTGCGGATCACTTCGACGGGCGTCTCGGCAAACAGGGGAATGGCGGACATGGGGTACCTCGTTGTTCGGAGCGGAAATCCTATACCGTCGCTACGGGTTCGGAAAGACGAAGGGGCATGCCCCTCTGGCGTGCCGATGGCAGGATGCCATCCGGGCAGGCGCATGAGACTAAGGCCGAGACGGGGCCGCGACTGTCAGGCATCCGACAATCGAGGGTTTTCACGGGGCCGCCGCGGGCGGTGATGCGTCACAGGGCTGGCAGTCTGCCCTCTGGATCGAGATCACTTCGCAATCTGTAGCAAAGGATCACCAGCCGGCGCTGGGAATTGACTGATATGGACCGCAAGGACGGGGTCGAAGCCGGTTCTGGCGAGAAAGAGGTTGACGAGCCTTGACCCCGGCACTGGCTCCACAGTTAGGGCTGCTTGGTTCCCCACCTGACCCGGTTGGCCGCTTCACCATGCGGGAAGGCCCGTCAACCGCTATTGTAGGCGACGCAAGGCTTCCGCGCGTCCGAAGGTGAGGGTCAGCAACTGCAACACGTCCGCTCGCAGGGCGGCGCGGGCGTCGGCGTCTGGGTGTGCACCCAAGCGTGCCAGCAGGCGGCCGGCCTTCGGATGGCAGCAACCCGCCAAAGCCTGAACCAGCACGGCCGTCTCAGGGTCGGCGTCGGCCAGTACCGTGTCGGCAAGAGCGAAATCCTGGCTGTCGATGTGTTGCAGCATGGGTGGAAGGCGGTTCGGGCCTGCTGAGTCAGCGGGGGTGGCACACCGTGCCGGGCGAACCGGATCTCAAGTTATTGTGCGTTGCAGCATACTCTCGATTGACTGACAGAAGGTGAACCCCACGCGACATCTGGTCATTCTGGAAGCAGGTCTCTAATTCGGGCTTTGCGGCCGGTTGCGGACGTCGGCCCGTAGAATCGGTTCATGTCTTACCTCGTGCTTGCCCGCAAATACCGGCCCCGGAATTTCGCCGAAATGGTCGGCCAGGAGCATGTGGTGCTGGCCTTGAGCAATGCACTGGCCACGCAGCGCCTGCACCACGCCTACCTTTTTACCGGGACGCGCGGCGTGGGCAAGACAACGGTATCGCGGATTCTGGCCAAGTCGCTCAATTGCCAGGGTCCTGACGGGCAAGGCGGCATCACGGCGACGCCTTGTGGCGTGTGCCAGGCTTGTCAGGACATCGATGCCGGCCGCTTCATTGACTACACCGAACTCGACGCCGCCTCGAACCGCGGGGTCGACGAAGTGCAGGCCCTGCTGGAGCAAGCTGTGTACAAGCCCGTGCAGGGGCGCTTCAAGGTCTTCATGATCGACGAAGTGCACATGTTGACCAATCACGCCTTCAACTCCATGCTCAAGACGCTGGAGGAGCCGCCGGAGTACCTGAAATTCGTGCTGGCCACCACCGATCCGCAGAAGGTGCCGGTGACGGTGCTGAGCCGCTGCCTGCAGTTCAACCTGCGCCCGATGGCGCCGGAGACCGTACTGGAGCACCTGCAGACGGTGCTCCTCAACGAGCAGGTGCCGGCGGACGTGCAGGCCTTGCGCCTGATTGCCCGTGCCGCCCGGGGCTCGATGCGCGACGCCCTGAGCCTGACCGATCAGGCCATCGCCTTCGGCTCCGGCCAGTTGCAGGAAGCCACGGTGCGCCAGATGCTGGGCAGCGTGGACCGCACCTATGTCTTCCAACTCATCGATGCGCTGGCGCGCGCCGATGGCCGGACCGTGGTGGATGTCTCAGAGACTCTGCGCATCAACGGTTTGAATGCGGCTTCGACGCTGGAAGAAATGAGCACGGTGCTGCAGCGCATGGCGGTGCTGCAGGCGGTGCCGGGCCTGGTGGCCGATGACGCGGCCGACCCCGACGCGGCGGAAACCGCGCGGCTGGCGGCGCTGATGCCTCCTGACGAGACCCAGCTGCTTTACAGCCTGTGCCTGCACGGGCGTGGCGAGCTCGGCCTGGGGCCGGATGAATATGCCGCGCTGACGATGGTGCTGCTGCGCCTGCTGGCGTTCAAGCCCGACGCGCAGCGGGCGCCGGCTGAAAAAAAAACTCTGAATCCGGCCAGCCGGCCCGCTGAAAGGCCAGCGCGTGCGGCGCACTCAGTGGCACCGCAGGTAGCCGCCGCAGCAGCCCCTGTCGCGCCACAGCAATCCCCGCAGGCGGGACAACCGGTACCCGTCACCCCATTGCCGCCGGGGCAGGTGCTGCCCGTGATCGATTCGGCGCCTGTATCTGCCGTTTTCGAAGTAAATAGCCAAAAACCCAGCGTGGAAAGGTCGAAGTCCGCTACGGATATCGTAGCGGTTCCGGTGCGGGTGCAAGCCGAACCCGAACCCGAACCGGCGCTTTCGACGGGTGCGGCTGACGGGGCGGACCTCGCCGCCGTGCCGGCGGACATTCGGGCGGACAACGACGGTGATTTCTGGTACGCCCTGGTGCGCCAGCTGATCAGTGCCGAGGCGGTGGCAGCACTCACGCGGGAACTGGCATTGCAGTCGCAGCTGGTGGCGCGCGACGGCGAAGACTGGCTGCTGCGCATCGAGCGGGAATCCCTGAACCAGCCGGCAGCCCGTGATCGCCTGCAGCAGGCGCTGAAGGCGGCGGGTCATCCGGCGCGCCTGGCCATCGAAGTCGGGCGCGTGACCGACAGCCCGGGGCGGCGCAACGCACAGGCCGTGGCCGAGAAAATGCGCGAAGCCGAGGCGGTGATTCATGCCGATCCCTTCGTTCAGGCGATGATGCGGGACTTTGGCGCGAAAATCGTGCCCGGAAGCATCAAACCTGTCTGATTTCATTCATCCAACACCATCAGGAATCCCATGTTCAACAAAGGACAACTTGCCGGCCTCATGAAGCAGGCCCAGGCCATGCAGGACAACCTCAAGAAGGCGCAGGACGAACTCGCATTCATCGAAGTCGAGGGCGAGTCCGGCGCCGGCCTGGTCAAAGTGCTGATGACGTGCAAGCACGACGTCAAGCGCGTCACGATCGACCCCAGTCTGCTGGCCGACGACAAGGACATGCTGGAGGATCTGGTGGCCGCTGCTTTCAATGCGGCTGTGCGCAAGGCCGAGGAGACCTCCCAGGAAAAGATGGGCAAGCTCACGGCCGGGATGCCAGGCCTGCCAGGCGGCATGAAGTTCCCCTTTTGAGCCGCGCGCTGTCCGTGCAAGAGGTGCCATCGGGGGCTCGGTCACCAGGTTCCCCGGTTGCCGATCCGCGTTCGCCCTTGTGGCCTGGCCTGTCCGTGCCGGAGCTTGCACCCTTCGCCTTGTCGCTGTCGCCATTGCCATGTCCGATACCAATGCCCTTGACGCGCTGATCCAGTCGCTGCGCCGCCTGCCGGGCGTGGGCGTGAAGTCGGCTTCCCGCATGGCGTTTCACCTGCTGCAGCATGACCGCGACGGCGCGCGTGCGCTGGCGCGCTCGCTGGAGGAAGCGACCCAGCGAATCCGCCACTGCGCGATGTGCCACACGTTTACCGAGGCCGAGGTGTGCAGCACCTGCCTCGACGCCCGGCGCGATCACAGCAAGCTGTGCGTCGTCGAGACGCCGGCCGACCAGTCGGCCGTGGAGCGTACGGCCGCCTTTCGCGGTCTGTACTTTGTCCTCATGGGCAAACTCAGCCCGTTGGACGGGATCGGCCCCAAAGAAATCGGTCTGCAGAAGCTGTTTGATCGGGCCACCGACGGCACGGTGCGCGAGGTGATCCTGGCGACCAACTTCACGGCCGAAGGCGAGGCCACCGCGCATGTGATCGGTGAGGGACTGCGCCTGCGCGGCCTGCAGGTGACACGCCTGGCGCGCGGCGTTCCCGCTGGCAGTGAACTGGAATACGTGGATCTGGGCACCATTGCCCATGCCATGGTGGACCGGCGCTGAAAGGCTCCGGGCGCGGCAGCCTGATTGCTCGTGTTTTTGTAGCGGATTGTGACCATTTGACGCTGGGAAAAGCGGGAAAGGATCATTGAAATGAACAACAGCCTGATGGCGGCCCGCTTTACCGTGGCCTACGGATGTGTCTTGATCGCTGCGCTGTTGCCGATTGTTTGCGCGGCGATCGCCAAATGGGGCCAGTTCAACAAGCCGCGCCGCGAGGGCGGCTATGACAATGGCGATCCGCGCGCCTGGCTGGCGCGCCAGACCGATTGGCGCGCCCGCGCCAACGCTGCCCAGGCGAACAGCTTCGAGGCCCTGCCTTTCTTCATTGGCGCGGTGATCATCGCGCACCTGCTCGGTGCCAACCAGGCGCGCCTGGATGTGCTGGCGCTGTTGTTCATCGTGCTGCGCGTGCTCTACATCATGATGTACGTGGCCGGTATTCCGACAGTCCGTTCCGCGGTCTGGACGCTGGCCCTGCTGGTGAACATCGGCATCCTGTTCATCGGCTACCGTTGAAAGGCCCCTGCGGCCTGGTGGCTGCAAGCGCGGGCTTAAGTGAAAACCCGCTCGGGATGTTCCCGATGCCTGCGCGGGCCGCTTTGGATACGCTTGTCATCACAACAACAATGACAGGCGAGGGCCCATCGTGCCGCTTCCCGATCCGATTCGACGACGTTCGCTGGCGGCGGCTGCCGCGCTGCTGGCATCCGGTGCTGCGGTGCGCGGCAGCTTGGCGCAGATCCGTCCGGAAGAGGGGCGGGTTGCGATTGCAGTCGGCGCACGAAGCACCGTTTCCTACCTGCCGTTGACGATCGCCGCGCAGCTGGGTTATTTCAGGGCAGAAGGGCTTGATGTCAGGCTGATCGATCTTCCCGACGAAGCCGGTGCGCTGCAGGCGCTGGGCGCTGGCGCGGCCGATGTGGCCAGCTGCACCTACGAGCACACCATCCGGCTGCAGGCCCGCGGTCCCGCCCTGCAGTCCTTCGTGCTGCAGGGCCGCACGCCCCAGATTGCCGTCGGCATCTCCACTCGCACGATGTCAGGCTACCGCGGCGTGGCGGACCTGCGGGGCCGCCGGATCGGGGTCTCCGCATCGGAGTCGGCGACCCAGAGCGTGCTGGGCATTCTGCTGCGCCGCGGTGGACTGACACCGGCCGACGTGAGCCTTGTCAGTGTGGGCATGGGCGCTGGCGCGTTGAATGCGCTGCGTTCCGGCCAGATCGACGCGATCAGCAACGTGGAGCCGGTCATGACCATGCTGGAGCATCGGGGGGACGTGCGGATCCTTGCCGATACGCGCTCGCTCGCTGGCGCACAGGATATCCTGGGTGGCCCAATGCCCGCGGGCTGCCTCTGTGCATCGACCGAGTACGTCCAGAAGCATCCCGCCACCTGCCAGGCCCTGGCCCATGCGATCGTCCGGGCGTTGAAATGGCTGCGCACCGCCGGCCCCGGCGACATCGTTCGGACCGTGCCCGAGGAATACTTGCTGGGCGACCGCGGCCTGTACCTCCTGTCACTGGCCAAGGTGATCGAGGCGTTCTCGCTGGACGGCCTGATGCCGCAGGACGGGGCCCGCACCGCGTTGCGCGTGCTGCAGGACGGGGACGTTTCGGTTCGAGCCGACCGGGTCAATCTCGGGCAGACCTACACCAACACCTTCGCCCGCGTGGCCAAGGATCGTTTCAAGGCCTGAACGCCGCGGTGCGCCGGTCAGGCGCTGGCACCCGTGCCCAACGCCGTCAGCGCTTCGCCTTCGCGGCGGGTTTGGCAGCCGCTTTGGTGGACGGGCTGCTGGTGCGCGGCGCGCCTTTGGTCGTACTGGGGCGCGCCGGCGCGCGCGCGCCAGCAGCCGGTGCCGGTGTGCGGGCCTGCGCGCGGGGTGCGGCTGAACGCGAGGGCAGGAACAGCACGACCGACTGTCCCTTTCGCAGGCCGCCCGCCGCAAGCCCCGGGTTCCACTCCGCCAGGTTGGTAGCGCTGACGCCATAGCGCTGGGACAGGCTGGCCGACGTGTCGCCCTTGCGGGCCTGGACCACGCTGCGCTTGAGCACCACGTCGGGGGCCAGGGACATCTGGCCATGATCGGCCACACTGGGGGCGACGTCGGCGTCCAGAAGGGTCGAGCGCGTGACGAGCAGCGACGAACCGGCCTTGATCAGCATATTGGGCGGAATGCTGTTGATGCTGCGAAAGTCGGATTCGACCATTCCCACGCGCCGGGCCGCATCGCTGGGTTTCATCGTCGAAGGCGCCACCCAGGCCGTCCAGCTGGCCAGGCGTGCGCCGTTGTAGGCGTCCAGATTGCGCTGAAAGGTGGCGGCGTTGTCCCACGGCAGCAGGATCTGGGGCGTGCCCGCAGCCATGATGACGGGGCGGTTCATCGACGGGTTCAGGGCCTTGAAGTCGTCCAGCGGGACTTCCGCCAGTTGCGCGGCCAGCGCGACGTCGATGTCACGGGTGATGGTGACGGTATCAAAGTAAGGATGGTTGCCGATGTCGGGCAATTTGGCGCGGAAACCATCAGGCGAGGCGATGATGTTCTTCACCGCCTGCAACTTGGGCACGTAGTACCGCGTCTCGGCCGGCATGTTGAGCTCGCTATAGCTCAGGCCCAGGCCGGCGGCCTTGTTTCGCGCCAGGGCGCGGCTGACGCTGCCTTCTCCCCAGTTGTAGGCCGCCAGCGCGAGCTCCCAGTCGCCGAACATGCCGTACAGCTTCTGCAGGTAGTCCAGCGCAGCCCGGGTGGATTCGAGCACATCGCGCCGGTCATCGCGGAACGCGTTCTGCTTGAGTTCGAAGTATTTTCCGGTGGCGGGCATGAACTGCCACATGCCGGCCGCCTTGGCGCTGGATACGGCCTGGGGATTGAAGGCGCTTTCGATGAACGGCAGCAGTGCAATCTCGGTGGGCATGTTGCGCCGCTCCAGCTCCTCCACGATGTAGAACAGGTATTTGCGGGAGCGCTCGGTCATGCGCAGCATGTAGTCGGGCCGGGTGGCGTACCACTGTTCGCGGTCGCGAACCAGTTCGGTGTCCAGATTCGGCATGGCAAAGCCGCGCCGGATGCGTTCCCACAGGTCGTTCGGCGGGCGCAGCATGGCCACGGCTTGCGAACTGGCTTCGGCCGCCGCCAGAGGTTGCATGATGTCGGGCGCCTGCGTCGCAGGCTTCGGGGCGGCCGTTTGCGCGCTGCTTCCCGCGTCCGGTTTGGACGCCGAATCGCTGCCGCCGGTGGTCGTGGCGCAACCGGACAGCACGAGGGCTGCGGCCATGCACAAGGCCTTCAGGCATCGCACGGGATTCATCGGAATTCGTTCTTCCACTGCCGAAGCGAGGCAAACACGGCGGCGGCATCGTCCGCGGTGCTCCGCCATGCCTGCACCGCGCCCTTGACCGAGGCTTCGCGGCTGCGCAGGAAGGGGTTGATCTGCAACTCTGTCGCAAGGGTGGAGGGCAGGGTCGGTTGTTCGCGCTGGCGAAGGGCCATGCAATCCTGCTCGTACTGCTGCAGGGCCGCGTTGCCCGGCTCCACCGCTCGGGCAAAACGCAGGTTCGACAAGGTGTACTCATGGGTGCAGCAGACCCGGGTGTTGCCCGGCAGGGCGGCCAGCCGGTCGAGAGAGGCCAGCATCTGGGCCGGCGTGCCCTCGAAGAGCCGGCCGCAGCCGCCCGAGAACAAGGTGTCGCCGCAGAACAGCAGGGGTGCGCCATCGATGTCGCTGGCCCAGAAAGCGATATGGCCTGCCGTATGTCCGGGGACATCGAGCACGGACCATGCAACGCCCAGTGCGGTCACGGTGTCGCCATCGTGCAGCGGGATGAAGGGCTCGGGGATGGCCTCGCGCGCCGGGCCCCAGACGGTGGCCCCCGTGGCTTCACGCAGTTCGGACACGCCTGCGGTGTGGTCCGGATGGTGGTGCGTGACTAGAATGGCCTCCAGATCAAGTCCCGTGGAATGCAACGCCTTCAAGACGGGCTGCGCGTCGCCGGGATCGACCACCAGCGCGCGGCGCCCGTCGTGCAGCAGCCAGATGTAGTTGTCGGAAAAGGCCGGCAGCGCAATGATGTTCATGGAACCCGAGATTATAGGAAGCACCGCCGGTTTGCACGAATGGTTCCAGACGCCGCCGGGTCGGTACCTCCTGGAGTGGGAGCGCGCCCAGTTCGACCGTGCGGTTGCGGACATCTTCGGCTATCACGCGTTGCAGCTCGGCATGCCCGACCTCGACGCGCTGGGCAGCAACCGCATGCCCCACCGGTGGCTTGCTCTCGATGCGGCAGGTTTTGCGGCTTCGAGTGGCACCGCGGCTGTGGAGCCCACCGGTTCACGGGGTGAGGTCGGCGACACGGCAGCGGCCAGCCGGCTCGCCCTGCGCGCGGATTACGCGGCACTGCCGTTTCCCGAACGCAGCCTGGACCTGGTGGTTCTGCCGCACACGCTGGAACTCAACGTCGACCCCCATGCCACCTTGCGCGAGGTCGACCGCGTGCTGGTTCCCGAGGGGCGGGTGGTGATCTGTGGCCTTAATCCCGCCAGTCTGTGGGGCTTGAGGCAGCGTCGCGCCAACCTGACGCGACGCCTGGGGATCGGCGAGCCCTACCTGCCCGACACCGGGGAATTCATCGGCTACTGGCGCATGCGCGACTGGCTGCGTCTGCTCGGTTTCGAGGTGGAGTCCAGCCGTTTCGGTTGTTACCGCCCGGCGGTTCGGTCCGCCCGCTGGCTGGCCCGCTTCGAGTGGATGGACCGCCTGGGCGAGCGGTGGTGGCCCATTTTCGGTGCCGCCTATTTCATCATCGGCGTCAAGCGGGTCCATGGCATGCGCCTGATGAGCCCGGCATGGAAGTCCACGATGGCGCTCGCGAAAAATCCTGTTTCCATAGCAAACTATCACCAGCCGGAGCTGGGATCAACGGAAAAAAGCATTGAATCACATTGAAATCCACACCGATGGCGCCTGCAAGGGCAATCCGGGCCCCGGCGGCTGGGGCGTCTTGCTGCGATCAGGGCACACCGAGAAGGAACTGTTCGGCGGCGAACTGGCCACCACCAACAATCGCATGGAGCTGACCGCCGTGATCGAGGCGCTGGCGGCGCTCAAGCGCCCCTGCAAGGTGTCCTTGTATCTGGACAGCGAGTACGTTCGCAAAGGCATCACGGAATGGATCCACGGCTGGAAGGCCCGGGGCTGGCGCACCGCTTCGAAGCAGCCGGTCAAGAATGTAGAGCTGTGGCAGCGACTGGACGAACTGGTTGCCACGGCCGGGCACCACATCGAGTGGCACTGGGTCCGCGGCCACACCGGAGATCCGGGCAACGAGCGCGCCGACGCGCTCGCCAATCGGGGCGTCGATCAGGTGCTTGGGCGTCGCTGACAGTCGGCGGGCCGATGTAAAGGTCAGGTAAATCGTCCGGGCTGCGCTACGGGTTTGTACTGATCCTGCGACCCTGCCGTTCGCTGGCCTGTCCCGCGGGTGCTACATTGCAGCGACTTGCGCTCCAGGCCGCTTGCGCCTTGGTTCCTGACCATTCCAACTGTTCATTTCATGGCATCCAAAGTTCTTTACACCGTGGTCGCGGTCGTCGGCATCGCCGCGGCTTCGGGTGCGGCCTGGTGGTACCAGAACAAACCCTCGACCGGCGGTGCAGGCCCGAGTTCGGCGGGCGGATCGCCTGGCGCCGCAGCTCCCCAGACCGGTGCCAGTGCGGCCGGGCCGGCACGACCGGCTGCGGTGGAGGTGGCGCGTGTCGAGGTCATGCGACTGATCGACGATACGCAGGCGGTGGGCAGCCTGCGTTCGCGCCAGGGTGTTGTGTTGCGCCCAGAGGTCAGCGGACGCATCACGCAGCTCAACTTTCGCGACGGCGAGCGGGTGAGCAAGGGCCAGTTGCTGGTCCAGTTCGACGATCAGTTGCCCGCCGCCCAGCTCAAGCAGAGCCTGGCCGAGCAGTCCATCGCTGCGGCCAATCACAAGCGTAACCAGGACCTGCTCGCACAGAAGTTCGTCAGCCAGCGGTCGGTCGAGGAGAGCGCGGCCAACCTGGAGGTGGCCCAGGCGAAAGTGGCGCTGGCGCAGGCCACGCTGGAACGCCTGAAGGTGAAGGCGCCCTTCGACGGCATTGCCGGCATCCGCCTGGTCAACCAGGGCGACTACCTCAAGGATGGCGCCGACATTGTCAATATCGAGGATATCGATGCCGTCTTCGTCGATTTCCGCTTGCCCGAGCGTTTCCAGTCCAAGGTCAGGAAAGGCCAGCGCGCCCAGGTCGATCTGGACGCGCTGCCGGGACGCAAATTCACGGCCGTCATCCAGGCGGTGGATCCCTTGCTCGATACCAACGGCCGCTCGGTCGGGGTGCGTGCCTGCATTGACAACCGCCAGCTGCAGCTGCGTCCCGGCATGTTTGCGCGGGTCACGCCCGTCTTCGGCGAGCGTGAGAACGCAATCGTCGTCCCCGAAGAGGCCGTGGTGCCCCAGGGACAGAAGGCGTATGTGATCAAGGTGGTCGATGGCGCTGAAAAGGACAGCAAGGTGTCGCAACGCGTGGAGGTGAGGGTCGGCATCCGGCGTCCGGGCAAGGTGGAGATCGTCGAAGGGCTGAGGGAGGGCGACACGGTGGTCATCGCCGGCCAGCAGCGGATCCAGAAGGACGGCTCGGCACTGCGTGTTCTGGACATCAATCGCCCCCGCGGGGAGGGTGCGCCTGCGGTTGCGGCCAGTGCGGCGGGCGCGGGACAGCCGCCTGCGATGGGTGCCCCGGCTGCAACGGCTCCCGCATCGGCGCCGGCGGCGACCGGATCTGCGCCGCCACTGCCTGCGCGGCTGGCCGCAGCGGCCAAGGCGCCGCAGGGGCCGAATCCCTGTCTCGTGGAAGTCGGCGGCGGTGCGCCCCGGGGTGAAGGTGGTTCGGGGCGCTCGGGCGATGGATTAGGACGCAAAGGTGAGATGCGTGCTGCGCCGGCCCGGTCCTGAACGGGCCATCTCTTAGGTGATGCCATGAAGCTCTCTGAAGTTTCCATTCGCCGCCCCGTCTTTGCGACGGTGCTGTCGCTGCTGGTCTTGCTGATCGGGATGGTGAGCTTTACCAAGCTGTCGATCCGCGAGTACCCGAAGATCGACGAACCGGTCGTCACCGTCAGCGTGAAGTACGCGGGCGCATCGGCCGAGGTCATGGAGTCGCAGGTCACCAAGCCGCTGGAAGACTCCATCGCCGGCATCGATGCGGTGGACGTGATCACCTCCATCAGCCGTGCGGAACAGGCGCAGATCACGGTGCGCTTCCGCCTGGAGAAGGACGCCGATTCGGCGGCGGCCGAGGTGCGCGACCGGACCTCCCGCGTGCGCAACCGGCTGCCGCAAGCCATTGACGAGCCGGTCATCGCCAAGGTCGAAGCCGATGCGTTCCCGGTGATCTGGCTGTCCTTCACCAGTGACACCTTGAGCGGCTTGCAGATCAACGACCTGGTCAGCCGCATTGTCAAGCCGCGCCTGCAGACGGTGACCGGTGCAGCCGATGTGCGCATCTTCGGCGAGCGCAAGTACGCCATGCGCGTCTGGCTCGACCCCGACAAGCTGGCCGCCTACAAGCTGACCACCCAAGACGCCGAGGATGCCATCCGGCGCAGCAACCTGGAGGTGCCGGCGGGACGCATCGAGTCCACCCAGCGCGAGTTCAGCGTGACCTCACAGACCGACCTGACGCGGCCGTCCCAGTTTTCCGACATCATCATCAAGAATGCCAACGGCTTCCCGGTCCGCATCCGCGACGTGGGACGCGTGCAGGAAGCAGCCGCTGACGAGCGCAGCGGCTCACGCCTCAACGGCAAGGTGGCCATCACGGTCGGGGTGATTCGTCAGGCCACGGCCAACCCATTGGAGCTGAGCCGCGGCGTGCGCGCCATGATCCCCAAGCTCAAGGCCGACCTGCCGCCCGGCATTTCGATCGATGTCGCCAACGACAACTCGGTGTTCATCGAAAAGTCGATCCAGAGTGTGTTCCAGACCATTGTCGAGGCGATCGTGCTGGTGGCCTTGGTGATCTTTGTCTTCCTGCGCACCGTTCGCGCCTCCATCATCCCGATCATCACCATCCCGGTGTGTCTGATCGGCACCTTTGCGCTCATGGCGCTGGCCGGTTTCACCATCAACACGCTGACCCTGTTGGCACTGGTGCTGGCGATCGGCCTGGTGGTCGACGATGCGATCGTGGTGCTTGAGAACATTTACCGGCACATCGAGGAAGGCATGGATCCGTTCTCGGCCTCGATCAAGGGGGTGCGGGAGGTTGGCTTCGCAGTCGTGGCCATGACGCTGACGCTGGTGGCGGTGTATGCGCCGCTGGCGTTCACGCCGGGGCGCACCGGTCGCCTGTTCATCGAGTTTGCCCTCGCGCTGGCCGGGGCGGTGGCCGTGTCGGGCTTCATTGCCCTGACGCTGTCGCCGATGATGTGTTCGCTGCTGCTGAAGCACAACCCGAATCCGAGCTGGTTCGACAGCCACATGGAGCGCTGGCTCAATGCCCTGACCGCGGGTTACCAGCGGGTGCTGACCTGGCTGGTGACCACACGCTACGACCGCAGCCGGTCTCAGGTGGGTGCTGGTCATTCGTTGCGCAGGATGATGATGGATGCACGCTGGATCGTGATCGCGGTGATGGTGCTCTCGGGCATCGGTATCGCGATCGTGCTGCCCGGCATGAAACGCGAACTGTCGCCGCTGGAGGACCGGGGGCAGGTGCTGGCGGTGGTCACCGCACCAGATGGCGCCACGCTGGACTACACCAATCGCTATGTCGGTGCCATCGAACGCATGGGCCAGCCCTACAAGGAGTTTGACCGGATCTTCGTCTCCTCCGGCAACCCCACGGTGTCCCAGGCCAATGTGTTCTTCCGCGCCATCGACTGGGACCAGCGCAGCCGCTCCGTGCTCGACGTCGCGCGCGAGCTGCAACCCAAGATGGCCGGACTGGCCGGGGTGACGGCTTTCCCGATCACGCCGCCTTCGCTGGGGCAGGGGTTTCGGGAGCGGCCCGTCAATTTCGTGCTGATCACCACCGACAGTTACCAGAATCTGGCAGCCGTGACGCGCCAGTTCATGGACGAGATTGCCAAGAACCCTGGCATCGTCAGCGCCGATATCGACCTGCGCCTGAACAAGCCCGAGCTCAAGATCGATGTCAACCGGGAAAAAGCGGCGGACCTGGGTGTCAGCGTCGACGTCGTGGCCCGGGCGATCGAGACCATGCTGGGCGGCCGGCAGGTGACCCGCTACAAACGCGAGGGCGACCAGTTCGACGTGATCGTGCAGACGCAGGCCTCGGGCCGCGATACGCCCGACGACGTGGAGAAGATCTTCGTGCGCGGGCGCAACGACACGATGATTCCGCTGGCATCACTCGTCACCGTGCGCGAATCGGTGGCACCCCGCGAACTGAACCATTTCAGCCAGCGCCGTTCCGTGTCGATCACGGCCAACCTTGCGCCGGATTATTCGCTGGGCCAGGCGCTGGACTTCCTGGACGCCACAGCGGCCAAGCTGCTCAAGCCCGGCTACACCACCGACCTCAACGGAACGTCGCGCGAGTTCCGCAATTCGCAGGGTGCGCTGGGCATCGTGTTTGTGCTGGCGCTGCTGTTCATCTTCCTGGTGCTGGCGGCGCAGTTCGAGAGCTTTGTCGATCCGCTGGTGATCATGCTGTCGGTGCCGCTGTCGATGATCGGCGCGTTGCTGGCCCTGAAATGGTCCGGGGGCTCGCTGAACGTCTATTCACAGATCGGCCTGATCACCCTGGTGGGGTTGATTACCAAACACGGGATCCTGATCGTCGAATTCACCAACCAGCTGCGCGAGCACGGAATGGACATGACGGCGGCCGTGGTCAAGGGCGCGTCACAGCGCTTGCGGCCGATTCTCATGACCACCGGCGCGATGGTGCTGGGCGCGATTCCGCTGGCGCTGGCGCATGGCGCCGGGTCCGAGAGCCGGCAGCAGATCGGCTGGGTGATCGTGGGGGGCATGTCGCTGGGCACCTTGCTGACCATCTTCGTCGTCCCGACGATCTACACCCTGCTGGCGCGCAAAGCGGTGCCCGGGCCGATCACGGCCGAAGCCAAGGATGGTCAGCTGGCCGAGCCTGGAACGGACGGCGCGGGGACGACCCGCCTCGGTCATCCCGGTGGCGCCGGCACTCAGTCGGCGTAACGCTGCAGCACGTATTCGCCGGGCGCTTCGCCCAGCACCGCGTGTGCCGGAGTTGCCCGCGCTGCCTGTTTACGGGATGACTGTTTTGCGAGCCACTGGTGCCAGGCCGGCCACCAGGAGCCTTCATGCGGAATGGCTTGGGCCGCCCATTCTTCAGGTTCGACCCAGGGCCCGTGCGCCGGGCGCGCGGCGATCCGGTAGCTGCGGTGGGCATGGCCCGGCTCGGAAATGATGCCGGCGTTGTGGCCGCCGCTGGTCAGCACGAAGGTCATCTCGGCGTCGCACAGGTGGTGCAGCTTGTAGACCGAACGCCACGGCGAGATGTGGTCGCGCTCGGTGCCGACCATGAACACCGGCAGGCGCAGGTCGGCCAGCGAGACGGCGCGTCCGTCCACGCGGTAGCTGCTGGTGGCCAGCGCGTTGTTCAGGTACAGCGAGGTCAGGTACTCGTGGTGCATGCGCGCCGGCATGCGGGTGGCGTCGGCGTTCCAGGCCATCAGGTCGTTCGGCTGCTCGCGCTCGCCCATCAGGTATTCGCGCATGCGCCGGGTCCACACCAGGTCGCGCGAATGCAGGAACTGGAACGAACCGGCCATCTGCTTGCCGCTCAGGTAGCCCTGGCCGAGCGTGATGTTGTCCAGGAATCCGATCTGGCTTTCGTCGATGAACAGGCCCAGTTCTCCGGGTTCCGAGAAGTCCGTCTGCGCGGCCAGCAAGGTGAGCGTCTTGAGCGGAGGAAGTCCGGCATAGCCCATGACACCGTGCCGGCCGGCCTTCGCGAGGGCTGCCGCCGCGATGGCAAGCAATGTGCCGCCCAGGCAATAGCCCATGGCATGCACCGGTGCGGGCTTGTCCTGCAGGTGGCCGATGGCCTGCAACACATCGAGCACGCCGAGCTTCAGGTAGTCGTCCATGGTCAGGTCGTGGTCGGACGCATCCGGATTGCGCCACGACAGCATGTAGACGGTGTGCCCCTGGCTCACGAGGTAGCGCACCATCGAGTTTTCCGGCGACAGGTCCAGGATGTAGAACTTCATGATCCACGACGGGATGATGAGGATCGGCTCGGGATGCACGGTGGCCGTCTGGGCGTCGTAGCGGATCAGTTCGACCAGGCGGTTGCGGTGCACGACCTTGCCCGGCGTCACCGCCACATCGCGCCCGACCTTGAAGCGGTCCTGCTGCGCCAGGTCATCCGGTGTGGGCACGCCGCTGACGTCGGCCATCCAGTTGTGCAGGCCCTTGAGCAGGTGAGCGCCATTGGACTGGGCCACGTCCTGCAGCACCACGGGGTTCGTGGCCAGCCAGTTGGCGGGAGCCATCACGCCCAGCCATTGCCGGGCAAAGAAACGGGCGAGGTCGGCATGATGCGCGGTCATTCCGGGAACCCGGGTGGCTTCGCGCCAGAACGCCTCCGTGTTGCGGAAGCCGGCGCGCATCTGGCTGAAGGGCCAATGGCCCCAGGCCTCGTGGCGAAAACGCGGATCATCATCAGCGGCTGCGTCGGCCTCGTCACGGGCTTGGGTGTTCAGCGCGTCGCGGGTCAGCTGAGTGGCGAGCGCGGCCAGTTCCATCTGCCGTCCGGGCGATACGCCGAGATGCCAGGCCCAATCGGCCATCGCCAAAGCCAGCGAAATCGGAGAAAGTGATCCGCTCACAGGGGCGGCAGCCGCGTGGACCAGACGGTCCAGGCGCTGGGTGGGCGTCTCTTCGACGCGGGGCGGGGAGACATGGGGTGCGACTTGGGTGTTGGAGCGTGTCATGGCATGGGGCCGCGCGGATGTGATGTGTACACCCACCGGGTGTCTCTGGCGCGTGCCTGAGCCGATTTTGAAATCCTTGGCGCCCTGTGCTGTTGATGCGGGTCAAGACCCGATCGATTGTCGGCCAAGCAAAGCGGCGGTCCTGTCCCGCCGGGGATCGCGCGACGTTGATCCAGCGCAAGGTCGGTGTTTCCCGCCGTCCTAGCATGAGCCCATGGCCCCCGTGTTCGATCCTTATCGGCTGGCTTCGGTGTCGCTGGATGTGCTGGCGGCGGGCCGGGCTGGGCCGGGTGCCCTTGCAGCGCGACAGCGCGCCCGCCTGGCACGCTTGCGTGAGACCATCGTCCGTGCGTCCCGCTTTTACCGCGAGCATCTGGCGGGCATCGGGCCGGAGGTCCCGCTGGCGGAACTGCCACCGGTGACCCGCCAGGCGCTGATGGCGCGGTTCGATGACTGGGTCACGGACCCGCAGCTCCGGTTGGCCGACCTGAAGGCCTTTACCGCTGATCCCGATGCGATCGGCCAGGCCTACCTGGGTCGCTACGTCGTCTGGGAGAGCTCGGGCACCAGCCATCAGCCGGGCGTCTTCGTGCAGGATGCGGCAACGATGGCCGTGTACGACGCCCTGGAGGCGCTGCGCCGCAGCGCGCCGCTCTCGACGCAGCGCTGGAGCGATCCGCTGTACCTGAGCGAGCGTCTGGCCTTCGTGGGGGTCCTGGGCGGCCACTTTGCCAGCCATGTGTCGATCGAGCGCCTGCGCCAGCTCAATCCGTGGATGCGCCGCAGTTTCCGCAGTTTCTCCATCCTGCAGCCGGTTGCCGAACTGGTCGAAGCGCTCAACAGCTATGCGCCCACGGTGATCGCCACCTATCCGACAGTGGCGGTGTTGCTGGCTGACGAGGCCCGGCGCGGCGCCCTCAGGTTCAGGCCACGCGAACTCTGGACCGGTGGCGAGACGCTGGGGCCGGCGGTGCGCCGGCGGATCGAACAGGCACTGGGCGGCACGGTGCGCAACAGCTATGGCGCCTCCGAGTTCCTCACGATGGGCTGGGAATGTGGCCACGGCCACATGCATCTGAATGCCGATTGGCTCATCCTCGAGCCAGTCGACGAGCACGGATGCGCGGTCCCTCCGGGGCAGCCCTCATGTTCGACCCTGCTGACCCACCTCGCGAATACCGTGCAGCCGCTGATCCGCTACGACCTTGGTGACCAGGTCACTGTCGTCGATGCCCCCTGCGCCTGTGGCTCCTCCATGCCGGTGATCGAGGTGCAGGGACGACGCGACGACCCCGTGGTGATGGCCGGACCCGATGGCCGGTCCGTGACCCTCCTGCCGATGGCGCTGACCACCGTGATCGAGGAGCAGGCGGGCGTGTATGACTTTCAGCTGCGCCAGGTCGATGCCCGCACGCTTGCCCTGCGCCTGCCCGGCGACGACGAGGCAGCGGCCGCCGCGATGGCCCGCTGCCGGGCCGCGCTGCTCGCCTTCGCCGCCACGCAGGGTGTGAAAGGCCTGCGGCTGCTGGAAGAAACAGGGAAGCCCGTGCGGCGTGGGCGCAGCGGCAAGGCCTGTCGCGTGATTGCCGGCGGCCACTGAACCTTGGGACGCATCAGAGCCAGCCGAAACGCCGGCCGTACCATGTCTTCATGACCTGGGTGAGTGCCGCATAACCACAAAGCAGCACCACCAGCCAGACGAAGTAAAGCGGCGGCAAAGCCTGCAGCTTGAAATAGGGCGCCAGCGGGCCCATGGGCAGAAACACGCCAGCCGCCGCGATCACCAGCGTCATCACCAGCAGCGGCGGGGCAGCGCGGCTTTGGACGAAGGGCATGCGCGGCGTGCGCAGCAGGTGCACCACCAGCGTCTGGGTCAGCACGCCGAACACGAACCAGCCGGACTGGAACAGGGTCTGTTGCGCGATGCTGCTGGCGCCGAAGCCGAACCACATCAGCGCGAACAGCGCCAGGTCGAACACCGAACTGACCGGACCGAAGAACAACATGAAGCGCCCGATGGCGGCGGGTTGCCAGTGCAGCGGCCGGGTCACCAACTCTTCATCCACGTTGTCGAACGGGATGGCCGCCTGCGACACGTCATAAAGCAGGTTCTGCACCAGCAGGTGCATCGGCAGCATCGGCAGGAAGGGGATGAAGGCGCTGGCCAGCAGCACCGACAGCACGTTGCCGAAATTGGAGCTGGCCGTCATGCGGATGTACTTGAGCATGTTGACGAAGGTGCGCCGGCCCTCCAGCACGCCCTGGTCCAGCACCATGAGGTTCTTCTCCAGCAGGATGATGTCGGCGGCCTCCTTGGCAATGTCCACGGCCGTGTCCACCGAGATGCCGATGTCCGCGACATGCAGCGCCGCAGCGTCGTTGATGCCGTCGCCGAGGTACCCGACCACATGGCCGTTGCCCTTGAGCAGGCGCACGATGCGCTCCTTGTGCGCGGGCGTCAGCTTGGCGAACACCGTGGTGGTCTCGGCGACGGCGGCGAGCCGCGCATCGTCCAGTGCCTCGATGTCCGAACCCAGCAGCACCTTGCCCGGTGCCAGGCCCACGTCGTGGCAGATCTTGGCGGTGACGGCTTCGTTGTCGCCGGTGAGAATCTTCACGGTGATGCCATGGCTGGCCAGCGCGGCCAGTGCCGGGGCCGTGGTTTCCTTGGGCGGATCGAGGAAGGCCACGTAGCCGACCAGCGTCAAAGCCGATTCGTCAGCGACGCCATAGTCTGTTTTTTCAGGAGGAAGCTCCCTCACCGCAACGGCCACCACGCGCAGCCCCTGGGCGTTGAGCGCGCCGGTGAGCGACTGCTGCCGGGCGAGCAACTCCGGCGTCAATGGCTCGCTGGCCGTTGCGCGCTGCACCTGCGTGCACGCGGCCAGCACCTCCTCGACCGCACCCTTGCAGACCAGGAGATGGCGCTGGTCGCGCTCGGCCACCACCACCGACATGCGCCTGCGCCTGAAGTCGAAGGGCATCTCGTCCACCATCGCGTAGTCCTGGGCCACATTCATCTCGCGGTGGACGTCCGCGTGCTTGAGCACCGCCACGTCGAGCAGGTTTTTCAGGCCGGTCTGGTAGTAGCTGTTCAGGTAGGCCATCTTCAGCACCTGCGCCGACTCGTTGCCCCAGGCGTCGGGGTGCTGCGCCAGCACGATCCGGTCCTGCGTCAGCGTGCCCGTCTTGTCGGTGCACAGCACGTCCATCGCGCCGAAGTTCTGGATCGCGTCCAGCCGCTTCACGATCACCTTCTTGCGCGACAGGAACACCGCACCGCGCGCCAGCGTGGAGGTCACGATCATCGGCAGCATTTCCGGTGTCATGCCCACGGCGATCGACAGCGCGAACAGCATCGCCTGCAGCCAGTCACCCTTGGTGAAGCCGTTGAGCAGCAGCACCAGCGGCACCATGATCGCCATGAAGCGGATCAGCAGCCAGCTGACGCGGTTCACCCCGGTCTGGAAGGAGGTCGGCGAGCGGTCGGTGCTGGATACCCGCTGCGCCAGCGCGCCGAAATAGGTCTGCTTGCCAGTGGCCAGAACCACGGCAGTGGCCGAACCTGACACCACGTTGGTGCCCATGAACAGGATGTTGTCGAGCTCCAGCGGGTTGATCGTTTTCGCATCGCGCTGAGCGGGGAATTTCTCGACCGGCATGGATTCGCCGGTCATCGCGGACTGGCCGACGAACAGGTCCTTGGCCGAAAGCAGCCGCAGGTCGGCCGGAATCATATCGCCGGCCGACAGCACCAGCACCTCACCGGGAACCAGCCGGCGGATGGGCACCTCGATCCGGCGCGGCCCGGCTGCGCTGGCGCCGGTTGCCTGGCCCGCCGCCGGGGCGTCGCCCTGGGCACGCCGCAGCACGGTGGCGGTGCTGCTCACCATGGACTTGAGCTTGTCGGCGGCCTCGTGGGATCGGCTTTCCTGCCAGAAACGCAGACCGGTGGACAGCACGACCATGGCCGTGATGACGGTGGCAGCCTTGATGTCATCCGTCGCCCAGGAGATCGCAGCCAGCACGGTCAGCAGCAGGTTGAACGGGTTGCGGTAGCAGTGCCAGAGGTGCTGCCACCACGGCAGGGGTTTCTCGTGTTCGACCTCATTCGGGCCACAGCGGCGCAATGCGGCGCGGGCTTCCGGTTCGGTCAGCCCGTCGGCGTGGCTGGCCAGCGAACGCAGGACGTCGGCGGGTTCGGCGCGGGCCGCCTCGGTCAACGTCTTGCCGAGGACGTCCGGCATCTCCCGGCTGATGGAGGTGCCGGCCAGCGACTCCAGCATCGCCATGCGCCGGAACAGCCGGTGGATGGCCCGTGTGTGCAGGAAACGAGCGAAGAAGCCGGGATGTCTGGCGCGGTTCATGGGTGGCCTGAAAGGGCCGGTCGGCCCGGTGGGGCCGCTTCATCTGCGGCCTTGTGCCCACCATACACCGACAGTATGAATCTGTCAGGGCGCTAGATCACACCGTCGAACATCATCACGTCGACCTCGTCGCCAATTGCCACGCTGCCCTGATCGTGGTGCAGCACGATCAGGCCGTTGCCCTGCACCATGGAACTCAGCACGCCCGAGCCCTGGTTGCCGGTGGTGCGCACTTGAAGCGTGCCGTCGGCCGCGGTGCTGACGGTGCCGCGCTGGTACTCGGTGCGGCCCGGCTTCTTGCGGATCGACTCCAGGCTTCGCGCCTTCAGTAGCGGCGATGGTGCCGAGGTGTTGCCCATCATGCACAGCAGGGCAGGGCGCACGAAGGCCAGGAAGGTGACCATCACCGCCACCGGGTTGCCGGGCAGTCCGAACAGGATGGCTGAAGAGGGAGGCAGATTGCTATCGTTTGGATAGCTGTTTGCGACCATTTCACGCTGGGGTGATGCCAATTTGTTGCCTGAAATGCGTCCCACAGCCATCGGACGGCCCGGGCGCATGGCAATGCGCCAGAACGCGACGTCGCCCAACTGCTTCATCATGGTCTTGGTGAAGTCCGCCTCGCCCACGCTCACGCCGCCGCTGGTGATGATGGCGTCGGCCTGCTGCGCCGCCCGGGTGAAGGCCGCCTCCAGCAGCGCGGGCTCGTCGCGCACCACGCCCAGGTCGATCACCTCGCAGCCCAGGCGCGTCAGCAGCCCGAAGACCGTGTAGCGGTTGCTGTCGTACACCGCGCCTTCGCGCGGCGGCTCGCCCAGGCTCAGGATCTCGTCGCCCGTCGAAAAATAGGCCACCTTGAGCCGGCGGAAGACCGGCACCGTCGCGATGCCCAGGCTGGCCAGCAGGCCGCAGGCCGCCGGCGACAGGCGCGTGCCTTGGGACAGGGCTGCGCGCCCGGCCATCAGGTCTTCGCCGAGTGCACGCCGGTTGTCGCCACGCTGCAGCAGCTTTGCCGGGATGGTGACGCGGTCGCCCGCAACCGTGGTGAACTCCTGCGGCACCACCGTGTCCAGCCCGGTGGGCATGATGGCGCCGGTCATGATCTTCACGCACTCGCCCGGGCCCACGGCGCCCTGCCAGGCCTTGCCGGCGAAGGCGGTGCCGATAACTTTCAATGCCAGCGGTGCATCTTTGCGCAATTGCGCGCCAACAAAGGCAAAGCCGTCCATCGCCGAGTTGTCGTGCGGGGGCACGCTGATCGGTGAGACCACGTCCTGCGCCAGCACGCGGTCGAGCGCAGCAAAGATGCTGACCGTTTCGGTCTGCGTCACCGGTTCAACCAGCTTTGCGAGGAATGCATTCACGTCGCTGGCGCGCAGGGCCTGCGGGTCGTAGCCCTGAAGTTCCGCGCCGATCTGTTCAAGCGTCTTCATCGGGTTTCCAGCGAATGCAGTTCGGCCAGGGTGTTGGCGTTGAAGAAGGCCCGGGGATCGTCATTGGGCTGATCAAAAGGCACGGTCACGGTCTTGTTCAGCGCGGTCCAGCGGTCGATCTTGCGCCCGCCCTCGTGGGTGAAGGCCACCAGGCTCTCCAGCAACTCGGCGCGCAGCAGGCAGAACACCGGCTGGGTGCGGATCTGGCCATCCTCCTCGCGGGCTGCTGCCATCGCAATGTCGGCGTTTTCGCGCCCCAGCGCATCGGCCAGGCGCACCGCCAGGTCGGGCGGAAACAGGGG
Source organism: Candidatus Skiveiella danica (assembly GCF_022705245.1). Taxonomy (NCBI): domain Bacteria; kingdom Pseudomonadati; phylum Pseudomonadota; class Betaproteobacteria; order Burkholderiales; family Comamonadaceae; genus Candidatus Skiveiella; species Candidatus Skiveiella danica. Next base: position 43,579 of record NZ_JAKJEW010000025.1, read on the forward strand.
CGTGTCGCAAGGCACGGTCATCAGGAAAGGGGTTTCGCAGCGCTCCAGTCCGGTCATGAAGCCGGCCAGCGGACCCGCGTAGTCGGGCAGCGAGTCGGGCCAGACCGGTGCGCCGAACGCCTCGTAGGCAGCCAGATTGCGGTTCGCGTTGATCATCACCTCGCCAATCAGGTCGCCTTGCTGCATCTGCAGGCGCAACAGCGTGTGCAACGCCAGCGGGGTGCCATTGAACGTCTGCAGCCCCTTGTCCACTCCCCCCATGCGCGTGCCGCGGCCGCCGGCCAGGACCAGCGCGGTGATGTCGTGTGCGTTGATCATTCAATTCCCGCTTCTAAGATGTCGTGTGCACCATTGGCCGCTGCCCGTTCAACCACCGATGTAGCTCATCTCGACGCGACGCGTCGCCGGGCCGGTGTCGGGTGTCAGCGTGCTGCGCAGTTCGGAGTACCGGTCGCTGCGGCCCTGCCAGATGGCGCCGATGGCCGAGGCGATGTCCTCGTCGCTGGCGCCGCCGCGAATCAGCGCGCGCAGGTCGTAGCCCTGACCGGCGAACAGGCACAGGTACAACTTGCCCTCGGTGGACAGGCGCGCCCGGTTGCAGTCTCGGCAGAAGGCCTGGGTCACGCTGCTGATCACGCCGATCTCGCCCAGCGCCGGGTCGTGCCGGCCGCGGGCGTCGGCGTAGCCCCAGCGCTCGGCGGTTTCTCCCGGGACCGAGGGGTCGAGCTGCACCAGCGGCAGCTCGGCACGGATCATCTTCACGACGTCGGCGCTGGGCAGCACCTCGTCCATGCGCCAGCCGTTGGTGGCGCCCACGTCCATGTACTCGATGAAGCGCAGCACGATGCCGGTGCCGCGGAAATGCCGCGCCATGCGCAGGATCTCATGCTCGTTGGTGCCGCGCTTGACCACCATGTTGATCTTCAGGCTGTGGCCGGGCTCACCCGAACCCAGCCCTGCTGCGCGCGCGGCCTCGATGCCTTCCAGCACGTCGGCCACGGGAAAGTCCACGTCGTTCATCGCGCGGAACACCGCGTCGTCCAGCCCGTCCAGGCTCACGGTCACCCGCTTCAACCCGGCCGCCTTGAGCGACTTCGCCTTGCGCGCCAGCAGCGAGCCGTTGGTGGTGAGTGTCAGGTCCAGCGGCTGGCCATCCGGCGTGCGCAGCGCGGCCAGCTGCTCGATCAGCACCTCGATGTTCTTGCGCAGCAGCGGCTCGCCGCCGGTCAGACGGATCTTGCGCACACCGTGGGCGACGAACAGTTTCGCCGTGCGGGTGATTTCCTCGAAGCTCAGCAGCGCGCCGTGTGGCAGGTAGGGGTAGTCCTTGTCGAACACCTCCTTGGGCATGCAGTAGTTGCAGCGGAAGTTGCAGCGGTCGGTGACGCTGATGCGCAGGTCGCTCAGGGGGCGGCCCAAGGCGTCGCTGAGCAGGCCGTCGGCAACGATGGGCTGCGCAGGCACGGGCGCCGCCAGCGAGGCGATGCGCTGGTCGACCAGAGGGATGACGCGTTCGGACATGCGGACAATTATGCCGGGGCACTTGCCCCTGACCGGCAGGGGGATTTGCCCTGCCGGCTCAGCGGGCGGCAGGCTTCAGCGCGACCTCGATCGCCTGAACCAGCTCGCGGCTTTGCGGTGTGACATTCGAGTCGAAGCTCTGCACCCGGCCGTCGGCACTGAGCAAGTATTTGTGGAAGTTCCACTGCGGGGCCTTGCCCGAGATGCGCACCAGCTGGGCGTACAGCGGGTCGCGCCGGATCGGCACGGCGAGCTTTTCGCCGACCGTGAAGGTCACACCGTAGTTCACCTGGCAGAACTCGGCAATCTGCTGGTTGCTGCCGCGCTCCTGGGCACCGAAGTCGTTCGCCGGCAGGCCGACGATGCGCAGGCCGTCACGGGCGTAGCGCTGGTTCAGCTTCTCCAGGCCTTCGTACTGCGGGGTGAAGCCGCATGCGCTGGCGGTGTTGACCAGCAGCACCGCCTTGGCGTCTAGCCGGCACAGATCGATCGGCGCACCGCCGACGATCGGGTTGACCTTGTAGCTGTCGAGCCCGGCGCAGAAGCCGGCGGCCTGGGCGCCGCCGGGTGCCAGCAGCAGCCAGGCGGCCAGGGGAAGGGCGAGGGTGGGTGCGCGGTTCATGCTGGCACTGTAGGGCACCGCCAGAAGCCCTGCCCGCAGGCATGTCATACGCAGCGAGCGCCGTCCACCTCGATGCACACGCCACTGATGAAGGACGCCTCGTCGCTGGCCAGGTACAGCGCGGCGTTGGCCACGTCCAGCGACGTGGAAAAACGCCCCAACGGAATGGTGGCGCGGAACTTCGCCATGCGTTCCTCGGTGAGCTCGCCGCCGGCAAACTCCGTGGCCAGCCCCGTGGTCGGGTTGAACACCGGGTTGATGCAGTTCACGCGGATGTTGTCCGGCCCCAGTTCGGCGGCCAGCGACTTGCTGGTGGTGATGACAGCGCCCTTGGAGCCGTTGTACCAGGTCAGGCCCGGGCGCGGGCGCACGCCAGCGGTGGAGGCGATGTTGATGAAGCTGCCGCCCCCGTTGGCCCTGAAGGCGGGCACGGCGTGAATGGTGGACAGATAGATGCTCTTCACGTTGACCGCGTAGCAGCGGTCGAACTCGTCCTCGCTGACCTCCAGCGCCGGGCGGTTGCGGTGCGTCCAGCCAGCGTTGTTGACCATCGCGTCGAGCTTGCCGTGGCGCTGCACAGCGGCGTTCACCAGCGCCTTGACCTCAGCGGATTTCGTTACGTCGGCCTTGAAGAAGGCCGCGTCGCCACCGGCGCGCAGGATTTCCTCGACCACCTTGTTGCCCAGCGCTTCGTTGATGTCATTGACGATGACGCGCGCGCCTTCGGCCGCCAGCCGCAGCGCGATGCCCTCGCCAATGCCGCCGCCGGCGCCCGTGACGATGATGGATTTGTTCTTGACTCGCATGCTGGAATCTCCTGTTTGCTTCTGAAGTGATAGCTGAAAATGACCCATCCACGCTGGGAAAAGGCCAGTTTGATTCAAATTACTGCCCGGGAAGGCGCCAAAGGGTGTCTGGAGCGCTCAGCCGTGCCTTATTGCCACGGTCTTCAGCGTGGTGAACCCCAACAGCGCCTCGAACCCTTTCTCGCGCCCGTAGCCCGATGACTTCACCCCGCCAAAGGGCAGTTCCACGCCGCCGCCGGCGCCGTAGTTGTTGATGAAGACCTGGCCGCTGCGCACGCGTTTGGCCATGCGGAACTGGCGCGCGCCGTCGCGCGTCCAGACGCCGGCGACCAGCCCGAACCTCGTGGCGTTGGCCAGTTCCACGGCATGGTCTTCATCGCGAAAGCGCATGGCCGACAGCACCGGGCCGAAAACTTCGTCCTGCGCCAGGCGGTGATTCACCGGCACATCACGCAGCAGGGTGGGCGCCTGGTAGAAGCCGGTCTCGGGTGCCTCGTCGACGATCTGGCCTTGCGCCACCATCGGGATGCCGGCCACCTGAGCATCACTCAGAAAATCCCAGACGCGCTGCTGCTGGCTCTGGCGGATCAGCGGGCCGACGTCCAGATCCAGGATGGCCGGGCCCACACGCAGCTTCTCAAAGGCCTTTCCCAGGCGCTCCAGGAGGGGCTCGTAGATCAGCTCGTCGATCAGCACGCGCGAGCCGGCGCTGCAAGTCTGCCCGGCGTTCTGCACGATGGCGTTGATGACCATCGGAATGGCGGCGTCCAGGTCGGCATCGGCGAAGATGATCTGCGGGCTCTTGCCGCCGAGTTCCAGCGTGACCGGGCAGTGGCGTTCCGCCGCCACCTGCTGGATGATCGTGCCCACGCCGGGGCTGCCGGTGAAGCTGATGTGGTCGATTCCAGGGTGGCGCGCCAAGGCGTCGCCGACCTCATGGCCGTAGCCGGTGACGATGTTGATGGCGCCGGCGGGGAATCCCACCTCGGCCGCGAGTTGCGCCACGCGGATCAGACTCAGGCAGGCGTCTTCCGCGGGCTTGACCACGCTGACGTTGCCGGCGGCCAGCGCGCCGCCCACGCTGCGTCCGAAGATCTGCATCGGGTAGTTCCACGGAATGATGTGGCCGGTGACACCGTGCGGTTCGCGCCAGGTCAGCACGCTGTAGCCGTCCTGGTAGGGGATGGTCTCGCCGTGCAGCTTGTCGCAGGCGCCGGCGTAGTACTCGAAGTAGCGCACCAGTGCCAGCGCATCGGCCTTGGCTTGCTTGGTGGGTTTGCCGCAGTCGCGCTGCTCGATGGCCGCAAGTTCGTCGGCGTGCTCGGCCACCTTGGCGGAGAGCTTCATCAGCAATCGCCCGCGCTCGGCGGCGCTGACCTTGCGCCAGACGGCATCAAAACACTGGCGCGCGGCGTGGACCGCGTCATCGATGTCCTGGGCGTTGCTGCGCTGGATCTCGTCGAAAACCTGCCCGTCGGAGGGGTCGATCACCGGGATCGTGCGGCCGGACGAGGAGGGCGTGGAGGCGTTGGCGATGTAATTGAGCTGCATGGCTTCATTTTGACGCAATCCCGCCCGGTCGGCGGTGTGCCGGGTGACCACAACGGGTTAGCATGAGCGGCCGCCAGGTTTGCGGACTCTCTCATGAGCATGCCTTCCCCCCATTCGTCGCCAGATGGCCCGCCCGGACAACCCGTTGTCCTGAGCCGCTTGCCGGCCAGCATCTGGGCGCTGGGCTTTGTCAGCCTGCTGATGGACGTATCGTCCGAGATGGTGCACAGCCTGTTGCCGTTGTTCATGGTGGGCTCGCTCGGCGTGAGCGTGGCCGTGGTCGGGCTGATCGAGGGTCTGGCCGAGGCCACGGCCTTGATCACCAAGGTGTTCTCCGGCGTCATCAGCGACTATGTCGGCAAGCGCAAGGTGCTCGCGGTGATCGGCTACGGGCTGGGCGCGCTGACCAAGCCGCTGTTTGCGCTGGCCACTGGCCCGGGGCTGATATTTTCGGCGCGCATGCTGGACCGGGTCGGCAAGGGGATTCGCGGTGCGCCCCGGGATGCTCTGGTGGCCGATATCACGCCGCCCGAGCAGCGGGGCGCCGCATTCGGCCTGCGCCAGGCGCTGGACACGGTCGGGGCCTTCGTCGGCCCTTTGATGGCGGTGGGCCTGATGTTGCTGTGGGCCAATGACTACCGGGCGGTGTTCGCCGTCGCGGTGATCCCGGCGGCGCTGGCCGTGCTGCTGCTGGTGGTGGGTGTGCGTGAGCCGCAGCGCGCGCCGGGGGCGCCACGGGTCAACCCGATTTCACGCGCCAACCTCAAACGCCTGAGTCCGGCCTACTGGTGGGTGGTGGGAATCGGAGCGGTGTTCACATTGGCGCGCTTTTCTGAGGCGTTCCTGGTGCTGCGGGCGCAGCAGACCGGCGTGGCCGTGGCGCTGGTGCCCCTGGTGATGGTGGCGATGAACTTGGTGTACGCGGCCAGCGCCTATCCGTTCGGCAAGCTGTCAGACCGCATGTCGCACACGCGGCTGCTGCTGGCGGGCCTGGCGGTGCTGGTGGCGGCCGACGCCGTGCTGGCGGCCAGCACGCACTGGGCGGTGATGCTGGTGGGCGTGGGCCTCTGGGGCGTGCACATGGGCATGACGCAGGGCCTGCTGGCGGCCATGGTGGCCGACGTGGCACCGATCGACCTGCGGGGCACGGCCTACGGCTTTTTCAACCTGGTGAGCGGCCTGGCCATGCTGCTAGCGAGTGTGGTGGCGGGGGCGCTGTGGGAGGTGTTTGGCGCAGCGACCACCTTCGGCGCGGGCGCGACCTTCAGTGTGCTGGCGATGGCGGGCCTTCTGGTGCGCCACCGGCGGCTGCAGCCCGCCTGAATTCCCGGTAATCAGATCTCGATGCCGGGGCGGTAGTCGGCGTCCGGCACGACCTTCCAGCGTCCCACGAAGGCGGCCAGCAGCAGGGCGGCGCAACCGGCCAGGATCACCGTGCCCCAGGCCTGTGCCCAGCCATGGTCGTAGGCTCCAAACAGGCTGACCCGGAAAGCCTTCACCACCCAGGTAAACGGCAGCCAGTGGTGCACCGTCTGGAACAGGCCGCCGCTGAGTTCGACCGGGATCACGCCGCCGCCGGCGGCCAGCTGCAGGGTCAGCAGCAGCACCGCCAAGAGCTTGCTGGCCTCGCCGAACACGCGCAGCAGCGCGAACAACATGGCCAGGAACACCCACGACGCCACCACCATGGTGAGCAGCAGGTTGACGGACGAGGGCGCCTGCACGCCCAGGCCGAAGACCAGCATCAGGTAGGCCAGCGCGGTTTGGAGCACGGTGACGCTGGCAGGCACCACAAATTTTCCGACGGCCAGGGCCAGGCGCGGTTCATGGGCCAGGCTGGCCGGCACCAGGTTGAGGTTGAACAGATAGGCGGCCATGACCGCGCCGATCCACAGCGCCACGGCCACCATGTTGGGCGCGAATGCGCTGCCGTTGTTCGGCACGGGGGCGAGGTTCTCCAGTTCGGGTTCGACCGAATCGGCCAGTCCGCGCGCGCTGCCGTCGAGCTTGTCCATCGTCGCAGGAAGGGCGGCGTCGAGCAGCTTGATGCCGGCGTACAGATGGTCGGCCCCGCTGGCCAGGGTCTTTCCGCCCGCAGCGAAGGCGTCAAGCTTGTCGTCGGCGGGCAGGCGTGACGCCATCGTTCGCACACCGCCGCCCATGGCGGCCAGGCCATCGGTCAGGCTGGCAACGCCGGCGTCCAGCTGCGTGGCCCCTTGAACCAGCTGGCTGTTGGCATCCCGCGCGCGCCCCAGACCCTCGCCGAGCAGGCTGGCGCCTGCGGCGAGATCGCCGGCACCCTTGGCCACCGTGCTTCCGTAGAAAGGGATGTCGGCGCTCTGGGTCTGCAGCAGGCGTGCCCCGTCCGTCAGGCGTGCCGCGCCACCCTGCAACTGCTCCAGGCCGGCGCCCAGTTCACGCTGGCCGGCCAGCAATTGCCTGGAGCCCGAAGCCAGTGCCTTCAGGTCCCCATCGGCGGGCAGGCGGGTCTCCAGGGTGCGCACGCCGGAGGCGACCTGGCTGAATCCGCCGGAAACCTGAGCGGCGGCTGCACTGTACTGGCCTGCGCCCTGCGCCAGCGTCCTGGCGCCGTTGCGCACCTGCTCCATGCCCGACTTCAGCCGCGCCAGGCTTTGCTGCGATCCGAGCGCGGTGGACAGCACCAGCTCCCAGCGCTTTTCGTTCAGGGTTTCATTGACCTGATGACCCAGCTCTGCCGCAAATCTTCGGGCAAAGCCTGCCGACGAGTAGTTGTTGCCCTCGGACAGGATCACGCGGATTTTGCCGCCGCCCGCCACAGCGCCCGGCACGGCCTGCGCGCTGAAATCTGCGGGAATGATGACGGCAAAAGCCAATTGGCCCGAGGCCACGGCCTGGCGCGCCGCTTCGGCATCGGTACCGGTCTGCCAGCCAAACATGCGTTTGCCGATCAACACCGCGCCGAGCTGCGAGCCGACGTTGATGTCGTGGCCCTGGTAGTGGATGCCCGCGTCCAGATTGACCAGTGCCACCGGCAATGCGCTCGTCTTGGCGTTGGGATCCCAGACGCTGGAGAGGTAGATCAACGCGTAGATCGCCGGCACGATCGAAACGCCCAGCACCGCCAGCCGCAGCATGCGCGAACCCCGTACCAACGCCAGATCGGCGCGCACTGCGCGCAGGGCGACAAGGAAGAAATGGAGCATGAAGCGTGACCCGGGGTTCGCCCGAGTCTAGTACGTGCCTGCGCGAGGCTTCAGCTGCGCTGGCCGACCACGGAATAGCTCGGTGCGTTCTCGCGCAGCCAGTTCTCGGACAGCGTGCTGTGCTGCTGCGCGGGATGGAAGCCGTTCTGGAACCAGGCGCGCCAGGGCTTGATGCTAGCGCGGATCATGCCTTGCGGGCCAAACAGGAAACGGGCCGCGCTCGTCCACGTGCTCCAGCGCCACAGCGTGCCGTCGCGCTGCAGGTTGTTCAGCGTCTGGCGCAGCGTATCGAACAGGAAGATGACCGTGACGCGGCGCATCCATTTCAGCCGCCAGTGCTCGCTGCCGCCCAGCGCCTGGTAGAGGTCGAAGGCGGTGCATTTGTGTTCGGCTTCCTCGGCGCTGTGCCACAGCCACAGGGTCTTCAGGCGGGGCTCGGTGCCGTCGAGGCACTCGGGGTGGCTGAGCATCCATTCGGCGAACAGGGCGGTGAAGTGCTCGTTGGCCGCGGTGATGGCCAGCCCGTGGCGGGGGTCCAGGCTGGTGATCAGGGCCAGCCGCTTTCGCGCGCGCGGCTCCCAGTCATTGACCAGGCCATGCTGTTGAATCTGCTCGTTGAACAGGGCGTGAATGCGCCGGTGCGTGGCCTCCTGGCCGATGAAGCCCTGCGCCTCGTCCTTGAAACGTGCCTGCTGCTCGGGCGGCAGGGCCTTCAGGCCGGCGCGCACCGAGTCGATGAAGAACTGTTCGCCGATCGGAAAGCTCATCGACAGCGCCCCGAAGAAGGCACTGCGAAACGCGTCGCCGCCACACCAGTGGCGTTGCACGGGGGATTCGAGATCGATCAGCAGGCGGCGGACAACAAGGTCGGTCATGGGGTGTTTCGGATCGGTTCAAGGGGGGGGGGGCAAGTCTGGATGGTACTTTAACGTACCAATTCCGGCCTGCAAGACCGGACCCATGTCAACAGCCGGCACCCGCGCCCCGCATGGCACATTACAGGTTCAACCCACGAAACGCGCACCGAGGCGCCATGCAAACCGAAGATTCGCCCGTTACCGACCACCGCACCCGCCTGCTGCAGGGACTTGCGCAATCCGTGGCGACCAAGGGCTATGCCGACACCACCATTGCCGACATCGTGCGTGAGGCGGGGGTGTCGCGCCGCACTTTCTACGAGCAGTTCGACGACAAGCCCTCGGCCCTGATTGCGCTGTACGAATCCGCCAGCCTTCGCGGCCTGCGCGTGCTGCGGGAATCCATAGACCCGGCCCGCGACTGGCAGACCCAGGTGGACCAGGCACTGAGCGCCTACCTGGGCAGCCTGGCGCAGAACCCGGTGCTGCTGCGCACGCTGTTCGTCGAGATTCTCGGCCTCGGGGCCACCGGCCTGGCCGCGCGGCGCCGCGTGCACGACCAGATGGCCGATTTCATGCTCGATGTGATCAATGCCGGGCGCGAACCCGCGCGCCTGGAGCGGCCGATGGCGCTGGCCGTGGTCGGCGGCATCCATGAGCTGGTGCTGCAGGCCATCGAGCAGGATCGGGCACAGGCCTTGCCGGACTTGTCGGCTGCCGCAGGGCGCCTGCTGTTGGCGGTAGTGCAGGGGCGGGCCGCCTGAGCGGAACCAGCCGCAATTTCAGCGTTTTAGTTGCCTTTTCCCAGCGTAAAATGGTCTTCGTTTGCTACGTTTATTGAAGCAATCTGCCGGCCCAACGTTCTTGAAAGGTTTCAACCGTGACCGCCTCTGCCACGTCCTCCACCGCTGACCGCCGCGGCCTGTTGTGCAGCCTGTTTGACGCGGCTGTCGCCGCGGCCCAGCCGGCCTTGTGCCTGCCACCGCACCTGCCGACCCGGCCCAAGGGCCGCACGATCGTCATCGGCGCGGGCAAGGCGTCGGCCGCGATGGCCCGCGCCCTGGAGGACCACTGGGACGGCCCGCTGGAGGGCCTGGTCATCACGCGCTACGGATACGAGGTGCCCTGTCAGCGCATTCAGATCGTGCAGGCCGCGCACCCGGTGCCCGATGCGGCCGGTCTGCGCGCCACGCAGCGCATCCAGGAACTCGTCAGCGGCCTCACGGCCGACGACCTGGTGATTGCGCTGATCTCCGGGGGCGGCTCCTCGCTGCTGGTGGCGCCGGGCGACGGCCTCACGCTGCAGGACAAGCAGGCCGTCAACACCGCGCTGCTGAAGAGCGGGGCGACGATCTCGGAGATGAACTGCGTGCGACGCCACCTGTCCGCGGTCAAGGGTGGGCGCCTGGCTGCCGCCTGCTACCCGGCGGTGGTGCTGACGCTGCTGATCTCCGATGTGCCGGGTGACAACCCGATCGACATCGCCTCTGGCCCCACCGTGGCCGACCCGACCACCTGCGCCAACGCGCGGGCCATCATCGACCGCTACCGCATCGAGCTGCCACCCGCCGTGCGCGCGCTGCTGCAGCGCGCAGAGGGCGAGAGCGTCAAGCCCGGCGATGCCAGGCTGGCGCGCGCCGAGACCCGCATGATCACCGCGCCCCAGATGGCGCTGGAAGCCGCTGCGCAGGTGGCGCGTGCGGCCGGTATCACGCCCTATATCCTGGGCGACAGCCTGGAGGGCGAGGCGCGCGACCTGGGCAAGGCGCTGGCCGGCATCGCGCGCCAGGTGGCGGTGCATGGCCAGCCGTTCCAGGCGCCGTGCGTGCTGTTGTCCGGCGGCGAGAGCACGGTGACCCTGCGTGGCCAGGGGCGGGGCGGGCGCAACGTCGAATTCCTGCTGGCGCTCGGCGTGGCGCTGGACGGATTGGCCGGCGTGTACGCGCTGGCCGGCGATACCGACGGCGTGGACGGGGCGGAAGAAATTGCCGGTGCGGTGCTGGCGCCCAACACGCTCGCGCGGGCCTGGGCGGCGGGTATCAACCCCGGCGCCAGCCTGGACGCCAACGACGGCCACGGCTTCTTCCAGGCGCTGGGCGATTCGGTGATCACCGGCCCGACGCTGACCAACGTGAACGATTTCCGGGCCATTCTGATCGAAGGTGGCGAAGGTGGCCCGGCGCAGCAGCCCTGAGGCCGCCTCACACATCAGAAGCCGGCCATCCCGGCGTGGGATGGTCAGTAACTGCTCCGGATTCAGAAGCAAAAAGACCCGCCGAAGCGGGTCTTTTTTTGTTGGGGCGCACGCGGCGCCCGGATTACTTCGCGGCCGAGGCAGCGGACGCTGCGGTGTCGGCCGCCGGCGCGGCAGCGGGTGCCGCGGCCGGAGCGGGGGCCGCGGGCGCCGGGGCGGTCACGGCCGGGGGCGTTGCGACCGCCGGGGCATGCGCGGCGGCCGCGTCGCCCGAATGGAACTTCACCACCAGCGGCACGATCAGCAGCGCCACGATGTTGATGATCTTGATCAGCGGGTTGACGGCGGGGCCGGCGGTGTCCTTGTAGGGGTCACCCACGGTGTCGCCGGTCACGGCGGCCTTGTGCGCCTCGCTGCCCTTGCCGCCGTGGTGGCCGTCTTCAATGTACTTCTTGGCGTTGTCCCAGGCGCCGCCGCCGGTACACATCGAGATCGCCACGAACAGGCCGGTCACGATGGTGCCCATGAGCAGGCCACCGAGCGCCTTCGGACCGAGGATCAGGCCGACCAGGATCGGCACCACCACCGGCAGCAGCGACGGGATCATCATTTCCTTGATCGCGGCCTTGGTCAGCATGTCCACGGCCACGCCGTATTCGGGCTTGGCCGTGCCTTCCATGATGCCCTTGATCTCGCGGAACTGGCGGCGCACTTCGACCACCACCGATCCCGCAGCGCGGCCGACGGCCTCCATGGCCATGGCGCCGAACAGGTAAGGGATCATGCCGCCGATGAACAGGCCCACGATCACCATCGGGTCGCTCAGGTCGAAGCTGATCGCGCGTCCGTAGCTTTCCAGCTTGTGGGTGTAGTCGGCGAACAGCACCAGTGCGGCCAGACCGGCCGAGCCGATGGCGTAGCCCTTGGTCACCGCCTTGGTGGTGTTGCCCACGGCATCCAGCGGGTCGGTGATGTCGCGCACGCTGGCGGGCATCTCGGCCATCTCGGCAATGCCGCCGGCGTTGTCGGTGATCGGGCCGTAGGCGTCCAGCGCCACGACGATGCCGGCCATGCTCAGCATGGAGGTGGCCGCCACGGCGATGCCGTACAGGCCGGCCAGCGAATAGGCGGCGATGATGGCGATGCAGACGAACAGCACGGGCCAGGCGGTGGAGCGCATGGACACGCCCAGGCCGGCGATGATGTTGGTGCCGTGACCGGTGGTGGAGGCCTGGGCGATGTGCTGCACCGGCGAGTACTGCGTGCCGGTGTAGAACTCGGTGATCCAGACCAGGGCGGCCGTCAGCACCAGGCCGACGGCGCAGGCGCCGAACAGCTTGATCTGGCTGCCGCTGGCGGTGATCGCGTTGTCGGGGATGATCCACATCGTCACGCCGTAGAAGGCGATCAGCGACAGCACGCCGGCCACGGCCAGGCCCTTGTACAGGGCGGGCATCACGTTGGTCATGCCCGGCGAGGCCTTGACGAAGAAACAGCCGATGATGGAGGCAATGATGGACACGCCGCCCAGCGCCAGCGGGTACATCACGGCGCTCATCGGGTTCGTGGCCACCAGCAGGGCGCCCAGCACCATGGTGGCGATCAGTGTCACGGCGTAGGTTTCGAACAGGTCGGCAGCCATGCCGGCGCAGTCGCCCACGTTGTCGCCCACGTTGTCAGCGATCACGGCGGGGTTGCGCGGATCGTCCTCGGGGATGCCGGCTTCCACCTTGCCCACCAGGTCGGCGCCGACGTCAGCGCCCTTGGTGAAGATGCCGCCGCCCAGACGCGCGAAGATCGAGATCAGCGAGGAGCCGAAGGCAAAGCCGATCAGCGGGTTCAGCAGGTCGGCGAGTTTCTTGTCCGGGGTCAGGTTGCCATTGCCGACCAGGAACCAGAAGAAACCGGCCACGCCCAGCAGGCCCAGGCCCACCACCAGCATCCCGGTGATGGCGCCGCCGCGGAAGGCCACGTCCAGAGCCGGGCCGATGCCACGGGTGGCGGCCTGCGCGGTGCGCACGTTGGCGCGCACCGAGACGTTCATGCCGATGAAGCCGCAGGCGCCGGACAGAACCGCACCGATGATGAAGCCCACGGCGGTCTTGCCGTCCAGGAAGACGCCGATCAGCACCGCCAGCACGACGCCGACCATGGAGATGGTCTTGTACTGCCGGGCCAGGTAGGCCGCCGCACCGGCCTGGATGGCGGCCGCGATCTCCTGCATGCGGGCATTGCCCGCGTCCTGGGAAAGAATCCATCCACGGGCCCAGAAACCGTAAATCACGGCAATGAGACCGCAGACAAGCGCCAGAATGAGCGCCGAGTTGCCTGTCATGTATTACTCCTCGAGTCGTTGTTTCGCGTGGAAGGGGCTCAACGCCGTGGAGGAACCCCCGCTGCGTTGCTTCCTCGCTCCCGATCCGGGGAGTCGATTGGCCAACGGACGCAATGTAACTTGATTTCCCCCGTCCACCGGGCCCGGCGCAAGGCCGGTGAAAGTAAAATCAGGGTTAATCCCAAGGCCAATGCACTTTTTCTGATTCATCTCAAACTCCAAAGACAAGCCCATGTCCCTCGACAACGTCACCCCCGGCCCCAAGGCGCCCCATGAATTCAACGTGATCATCGAAATCCCGATGAACGCCGATCCCGTCAAGTACGAGGTGGACAAGGCCACCGGCGCGATCTTCGTCGACCGCTTCATGAGCACGGCCATGCACTACCCCACCAACTACGGCTATGTGCCCAAGACGATCTCCGGCGACGGCGATCCGGTGGACGTGCTGGTGGTCACGCCGGTGCCGCTGATCCCCGGCGTGGTCGTGCCCTGCCGCGCCATCGGCATCCTGAAGATGGAAGACGAAGCCGGGCAGGACGGCAAGGTGCTGGCCGTGCCGACCAACAAGATCCTCTCGCTCTACACCCGCTGGCTGAAGCCGGAGGATCTGAGCCCGATCCGCCTGAAGACGATTGCCCATTTCTTCGAGCACTACAAGGACCTCGAAGAAGGCAAGTGGGTCAAGATTCTGGGCTGGGAAGGCCCCGAGTCGGCCACCCGGGAAATCATGGACGGCATTGCCAACTACAACAAGGCCCACGCCTGATTTTTCGCTGAAAATGGCTATTCCCCAGCGCCTTCTGGCGCTTGGAAGCTATCAATAAAGAAGCGCCTGCGGGTCTTGAACCGGCAGGCGCTTTTTCCTGGAGCGGGCGATCGTTGCGGCTTCAGCGTGCAGGGTTCGGGTACAGCAAGCCGCGCAGCAGGCCCTGGCGCTCGAAAGGCCGCCAGGCCCCTTCGGGTTGCGCCAGCCGGTCGGCCACGGCCCACATGGCACTGGGATTCATGCCGATGCCCAGGTGACTGGCAATGACCTCGATGTTCTCGGTATTCGGGTTGGCCCTGCTGCGCTTTTGCAGGCTGCCCTGCCAGGCCACGATGCCGTCGGTTCGCGAATAGATGCTGGTGGTGGGCACGGGCGGCGCAACCGGGAGTTCAAAGCGCCGGGTTTCGGCCTTGATGTCGCGCCCGCTCGTCAGGCGGAACAGGCGCCAGGCATTGGTGCTTTCGGGCGCTCCTGAGAACGGGGTGCCCAGGGTGATCACCGAGCGCACCAGTTCCGGATGCAACTTGGCGAGTTCCCGGGCGTAGATGCCGCCCAGGCTCCAGCCGATCAGGCTCACCTTGCGCTTGCCGGCGGCCAGGAAGGTTTCGCGGATCTGGTGCGAGCCGGCTTCCAGCACGCCGGCGCGAGGTCCGAAGTTGTGGCCCTGGTTCCAGCCGCTCACATCGTAGTTGCGGTTGGTCAGGTAGCTGCGCAAAGGCACGGTGGAGCCGTCGCTGGCCGAGAGTCCCGGGAACACGATGACTGGGTGGCCGTCGCCCACGGGGGCGCGCTGCAGCAGGGGCCAGAACGGGACGATCGCCCCGAATTCCCAGAACGCACGGAACTCCATGGCGATCAGCCAGGGGCTGGGCGGCGGACCTTCGTGGTGCGCGTGAGGCTCGGGCGAGGAAGAGGGCGTCGGGAGGGCGTCGGAACGGGTCACGTGAGCGCTGCTTTCCGGGTGTGAATCCAACTGGTGACGGTAGCAGCTTTTCAACGGCACTCAAGGCCAACAGGGCCTGTTTTAGAGCGGGCAACCCTGCTTTTCGTCACGTTCGCGACCCCGGCTGTCCGGGTTACCACGGGGGGTACGCCAAGCGCCAGCAGCCGCGGCCGCCGCGGCCGTCAATCGATATCGATGGTGTGCACCTGGAAGCGGCCTGCGCGCCGGTCGGCGAAGTAGCACATCAAGGTCTCGCGAACGGTCCTGAAGGCAATCTCATCCCAGGGAATCTCGGACTCGGCAAACAGCCGGGCCTCGATGGTTTCAAAGCCGGGATCGAACCGGTCGCTCAGCAGCCGGGCGCGGTAGAACAGGTGCACCTGTCCGACCCTGGGCACGCTCAGCACGCTGAACAGCGACTCCATCTCGAACCGGGCGCCCGCTTCCTCATCGGTCTCGCGCGCAGCACCCTGCAGGGTGGTCTCGCCGAGTTCCATGAAGCCGGCGGGCAGGGTCCACTTGCCCTTGCGCGGCTCGATGTTGCGCTTGCACAGCAGCACGCGGTCGTCCAGGTGCGGCACCGTGCCCACCACGTTCAGCGGGTTTTCATAGTGAACAGTCTGGCAGGCGGTGCAAATCGCCCGTTCCTTCGTGTCGCCGTCGTCGGGCAGGCGGTAGACGACGGACGTTCCGCAGTTGCGGCAGTGCTTGATGGGGCTGCGGTGCATCCGCGCAAGTTTAAGTTGAAAAACAAAAAGGGCCCCTTGCGGAGCCCCTTGATGCGCTGCCCGGCGGCGCGTTCAGGACTTGGTGGTCTTGGTGTTCTTCTCGATCAGGGCACGTGCCGTGTCCAGCAGTTTGCGGCCGTCGAAGCCTCGCTTGTTCATGTCCTCGACCCATTCGGCTTCGATCGGGCGGGCCTTGCGGCGGAACTCCTGCGCTTCGGCCGGGCCAACCGTGAAAATGACGTTGCCATGGCCGACGGCGGCCTGGCGGCCCGCTGCATCACCGGCCTGCTGCACTTTGCCCAGCCAGGCGGAGGTGGCCAGGCCAGAGTTGTTGTCGATGACTTTCTTCAGGTCGGGCGGCAGCGAGTTGTATTTGGCCTTGTTCATGGCCATCACAAACGTGGTGGTGTAGAGCGCGCCGCCGGCCGGATCGAATTCGGCGTGGTACTTGGTCAGCTCCTGAACCTTGACGGACGGCACGACTTCCCAGGGGATGACACAGCCGTTGATGGTGCCCTTGCTCAGCGCATCGGGGATGCCGGGCAGCGGCATGCCGACCGGCGTTGCGCCCAGGATACCCATCAGCTTGGTGACCTGGCGCGTGGGTGCGCGCATCTTGAGGCCCTTCATGTCGCCCGTGGTCTTGACCGGCTTTTCGGTGGTGTGGATCACGCCGGGGCCATGCACATGCAGGGCAATGACCTGCACATCCTTGAACTCGTCCGGTGCCATCGTCTGCACGTACTCCCAGTACGCCTTGGAGGTGGCTTCCGCATTGCTCATCATGAACGGCAGCTCGAACACCTCGATACGCGGGAAACGGCCGGCGGTGTTGCCGGGCAGGGTCCAGACGATATCCACCACGCCGTCCTTGGCCTGGTCATACAGCTGCACCGGCGTGCCGCCGAGCTGCATGGCGGGATAGGCCTCGAACTTGATGCGCCCGCCCGACTCGGCCTCCACCTTCGACATCCAGGCCTTGTGCATGTTGATCCACACATTGGACTGCGGCGCCATGAAGGTATGGAACTTGAGGGTCACCGTCTGCTGCGCGAGCGCGGACAGGCCAGGTGCGCCGAGCGCGGCGGCTGCGGCGCCGGATTTCAGCAGGGTGCGACGTTGAATCATGGTTGTCTCCGTAAAAAAACGATGGTGGTAACTTAACGCATTTGGCCAAGGCGGCGACTACGGGCAATGCCCTACGTGGAACCCCTAGGACACGTACTTCACGAGGAAGAGGGAAATGCCGGGAAACAGCAGCAGAACCGTCGTGCGGATGGTGTCGCTGATCAGGAAGGGCATCACGCCCTTGTAGCTCTCCGACATCGGCACATCCTTGGCCATGCCATTGACCACATAGACGTTCAGGCCCACCGGCGGCGCCAGCATGCCGAAGCCCACGGTCATCAGCACCATGATGCCGAACCAGATCGCCGTGTATTCCTTGGACATGCCGAAATCCATGCCCATGATCATCGGGAAGAAGATCGGAATGGTCAGCAGGATCATCGACAACTCGTCCATGACCGCGCCCAGCACCACATAGAACAGCATGATCGCCGTGACGACCACCAGCGGGGCGAGCCCCCAGCTGTTGATGACCGCGGCCAGCTGGGCGGGCACCTGGGTCAGCGTCAGCGCCGAGTTCATCACGTCAGCGCCGATGAAGATCAGGAAGATCATCGCCGAGCTCTCGGCCGTGGCATAGAAGCAGACCTTGAATTTCTTCCAGGTGATTTCGCGTTTGAGCAGTGCCGCCACGAAGGTCGATGCCGCGCCAACGGCTGCGCCTTCGGTGGGCGTGAACAGGCCGCCGTAGATGCCGCCGAACACCAGGATGAAGATCAGGGCAATGGGCACGATGCCGGCCAGCGAGGCCATCGTGATCGCCGGGCGATCGTCGTCCACCTCGGGGGCCTGGCCGGGCACCACGCGCACATAGATCGCGATGGCGATCATGTAGCCCACCATGGCAATGATGCCGGGCACCATGGCTGCTGCGAACAGCTTGGCGATGTTCTGCTCGGTCAGGATCGCATAGATCACCAGTGGCACCGACGGCGGAATCAGGATGCCCAGCGTGCCACCGGCCGCCAGCGTGCCCGTGGAGAGGCGGCCCGAATAGCCGTGGCGCTTCATCTCGGGCAGGGCCACACCGGTGATGGTGGCAGCCGTGGCCACCGAGGAGCCGCAGATGGCGCCAAACGCCGCGCAGGCCAGCACCGCTGCCATGGCCAGCCCGCCGCGAAAGCCGCCCATGACGGCCGCCGCGAACTGGAACAACGCCCGGCTGATGCCGCCCTGCGTGGCGAAATGCCCCATCAGGATGAACAGCGGGATGACCGACAGGTCATAACTGGCAAAGCGGGCGAACGCTTGACTGTTCAGAAAGCTGAAGTACGGATCCAGGCCGGCCTGCATGATGTAGCCGATGGTTCCGGCGACAAACATGGCGATGGCAATCGGCACCCGCAAGGCCATCACGACCAGCATGATCCCGAAAATGGTCAGCGAGAGGGAAATAGCACTCATGCGTGGCTTTCGTCGGAATACTCGGCGCCTGTCGCGGCCTGGTACAGCGCGATGATCGTGGTCAGGATGAACGGCGGCACCATGGCCACGTAGACCACCCATTCCGGAAAGCCCAGCATCATCGTGCCCGATTGGCTGCTCCAGGCATTCAGGCCGCCCACGGCGGTGCGCCAGGCCAGCACGGCAAACACCAGGCCGAGCAGCAGAGCGCCAAAGCGGTCGAGCATGGCATTGATCCGGTCGCTGACCTTGGCGGTGAAGAAGTCAACGATGATGTTGCCGCGGCGCAGCTGGCACCAGGGCATGAACAGGGCAATGGCGGCTCCGGCGGCCACCCCGGTCAGCTCGAAGTCGCCGGCCAGCGTGGTGCCCGTGGTGTTGCGACCGATCAGGCTCACGCAGGTCATGACGGTGATGAACGTCATGAGAAGCCCGGCCAGAATGGCGGACGCCTGGGCCAGTTTTTCGAGTATTCGCAAGTCCGTCTCCTGTTTCGCTAATCGAAATTCATTTACCAATCCGAAATTCTAAAGGCGAATGCCGGCCACTTGGCTGCGGCAGGTGGATGATGCCGACCCCGCAGGCATGCGCAAGAGCAATATCTCCACACCTGCTATCGCCGTTCAGGATATCCGGATCTTCAGGTCGCCCAGGCCGGCGATGGCGCCTTCCAGCAGGTCACCCCGCACGACGGCTGCCACGCCTTCGGGCGTGCCGGTATAGATCAGGTCGCCGGGTTGCAACTCCCAGGCGGCGGAAAGGTGCTCGATGGTCTCGGCCACGCTCCAGATCAGCTTGGAGACGTTGCTGCGCTGGCGGTCCGCGCCATTGACCTGCAGGGCGATCTCGGCGTGGTGCACGTCGCCGGCCAGCGCCGCCGGGGTGATCGGGCCGATCGGCGCGGACTGGTCGAACGCCTTGCCGATGCACCAGGGCCGGCCCTGTTTCTTCATGTCGTTCTGCAGGTCGCGCCGCGTCATGTCCAGGCCGACGGCAAAGCCGAAGATGTGCTGGTAGGCGTCGGCGGCCTTGATGTTGCGCCCGCCGGTGCCGATGGCCACCACCAGTTCGATCTCGTGGTGCAGGTTCTGCGTCAGGCTGGGGTAGGGCATGGCGCCGGTCTCGCCGGCGTTGACGACCACCAGTGCGTCGGCTGGCTTCAGGAAGAAGAAGGGGGGCTCGCGCCCGGTGAAGCCCATTTCCTTCGCGTGCTCTTCATAGTTGCGCCCGACGCAGTAGATGCGATGCACCGGGAAACGGGCGCTGCTGCCAAGGACCGGGACCGAAACCGTTGCCGGCGGATTGAAAACGAAGTTCATGACAGCCTTTCTTCCTGATTGCGTGGTGAGTGACCGACCCTTTGCCGTCCCGGCCCCAACGTCGGCCAGCCGGCCCCCGGACTTTGCGGGAGAGGGATGGCAGTGTGCCATGGCCTTGCCCGGCTGGACACCCCGCGGATTCCCCGTTTCAGTCGATGATAAGTATACGTATAATAATTTCAGCACGCAATATAGTTCATCTGCTGCGTCGCTACACTGATTCGCATGAGCACCCCGTTTGACTTCGAACACGCGCCCGGCCACCTGGTCCGGCGGGCGCACCAGCTGGCCGTGGCCTTGTTCATGGAGGAAACGGCCGCCTTCGAAGTGACGCCGGTCCAGTTCGCCATCCTGAACGCCCTGATCGACATACCGGGCGAAGATCAGGTGACGCTGGCCGCGCGGGTGGCTTTTGATGCGGCAACCTCGGGCTCGGTGATCGGGCGGCTTGAGGCGCGGGGCTGGATCCGCCGGGAAGTGGACCCGAAGGACAAGCGGCGCAAGCTGCTGTGGGTCACTGCCGAAGGGGAGCGGGCCGTGGCGCGCATGAAGTCCGGCGTGGCGCGGGTGCAGCAGCGCCTGATGGCGCCCTTGAGCGAGCCGGAGCAGGCGCAGCTGGTGGATCTGCTGGCCCGGCTGGTCGCCGGGCACGACGCGGCGGCGCCGACATCACGGCGCGACTGAGCGGCGGCGCTGCGCTGTTAGTCTTCCCCTGAGGTCGCCGCCCTTTGCAGGCCATGTTCGGCAGCGCACCACCATGGTTGTCGCCAATGCCTACAGTGATGCCATGCCTTGTCATCCGTACTGAATGAACACCATGAACCCCGTCAAACTGATTTCAGCGGCGCTGCTGGGCGTGACCAGCCTGGCGCAGGCCATTGAAGAGCCCGCCTACGCCGTGGTGAAGAGCTACGACGCCTTCGAGGTCCGCCAGTACAACCCCTATCTCGTGGCGGAAACCGTGGTGCCCGGCCCGGCCGAAGAGGCCGGCAACCAGGGCTTCAAGATCCTGGCCGACTACATCTTCGGCAACAACCGGGGCGAGAAGAAAATCGCAATGACCGCGCCGGTTTCGCAGACGCCCGTGCCGGTCAAGCTGGCCATGACGGCACCGGTCTCCCAGGCGCCGGTGCCAGGCGGTTTCGTGGTGCAGTTCACCATGCCGGCCGGCTACACCTTGGCGACATTGCCGGAACCCGTGGACAAGCGTGTGAAGCTGCGGGAGGTCCCGGCGACCAGCGTGGCGGTGCTGCGCTATGCGGGCGGGTGGTCGCAAGCCACCTACGAGGAAAACCTTGAAAAACTGCGGCAGTCGGTCGGCAAAGCAGGCCTGGCCACGGTGGGTGAACCCATCCTCTCGCGCTACAACAGCCCCTTCTCGCTGCCCTTCATGCGGCGCAACGAAATCTGGCTCACCTTGCGCTGAGCCGGCGCGCGTCGCTCGCGGTGGCTGGCGGGCTCAGGCCGACTTGGTGACCAGCTCGAAATGCTCCACCACCGGCGGGGCGGCGAAGAAGGGCCCGACGATGGCGCGCCATTCGGCAAACAGCGGCGACTGGCGAAAGCCCACCGTGTGGTCTTCCAGCGTGGTCCAGAAGATCTGCAGCACGTAGCGCTCGGGCGACTCGATGCCCCGGTTCACCTTGGCGCCCTCGAAGCCTTTGGCCTTGCTGGCCACGGTGTCGAGCCCGCGCTGGATGGCTTCTTCAAAGGCGGCCTGCTGGCCGGGCTGGATGCGAATGTCGGCGATTTCGAGAATCATGGGGGCTCGTGGGCGTTCAGTATTGGGATGCTGGCAAGTCTACCGTCAGCCCGTCCAGCGCCTCGGTGAGCTGGATCTGGCACGACAGGCGGCTGTTCGGCTGGCGCAATTCGGAGGTGAATTCCAGCATCGCCAGCTCGTCCGCGCCGGGCGGGGGCAATTGGCTGGCCCACGGCTCGCGCACCATGACATGGCAGGTCGCGCAGGTCAGGCTGCCGCCGCAGTCGGCCGCGATGCCGTCCACACCGCCCGATTGGGCCGCCTGCATCAGGCTGCGCCCGGTTTCTGAAGAAATAGTGGCAGACCCCAGCGCCTTTGGGTCATTGTTTGCTATGAAATGAAGAGTGATCATGGGGTGGGTCAGAGGGCCGGTCAGAAGCGGCTGAAATATTCGCGCCGCTCGAAATCGGTGGCGTCTTCGGCGAGCGCATGACGCTGGGCTTCGGACAGTTTCACGCGCCGGTAGTAGCGCACGAAATCGGCGCCAAAACCTTCCACCAGCGCGCCATCGTCCTGCAGCGCGGTCAGGGCGTCGGGCAGGTTGGTGGGAATCATCTCGGCGTCGCTGGCATACGGCGACTCGGTGGCGCGCGGCGGCATCAGCCCGCGCGCCAGTCCGTCGAGCCCGGCGTGGATCTGTGCCGCCATGTACAGGTAAGGGTTGGCCGAGGGCTCGCCGATCCGGTTCTCGATGCGCGTGGCGCCGTCGCCGGCGCCGCCCACCACGCGCAGCATCGCGCCCCGGTTGTCGCGGCCCCACAGCACGGCTTGGGGCGCCAGCGCGTTGGGCCGGAAACGCCCGAAGCCGTTGACCGTGGGTGTGCACAGCGAAGCCATGCCCCGGGCGTGGGCCAGCAGTCCTGCGAGCCAGGCCGCGCCCGTGTCCGTCAGCGTGTGCAGCGCATCAACCGGCGTGGTGCCGGGCGCGGGCGCGTCGCGCATGAAGACGTTTGCGCCCGTGGCACCGTCCACCAGCGACTGGTGCAGGTGCCAGCCGCTCGACATGATGTTCGGGAAGGGCGGGCGGCACATGAAGCTGGCGTGGTAGCCCGCGCGGCGCAGCGCCTGGCGCACCCCGTTGCGAAACAGCACCATGTTGTCGGCAGCCGTCAGTGCATCGGTGGCGTCGAACACCGCCTCCACCTGGCTCGGGCCCAGTTCGATCTCCATCGACTGCAGCGGCAGGCCCAGCGCCTGCGCTGTGTGCTGCACGATGCGCAGCGGCTCCTCGGCCATGTCGATCCAGCTCTCGGCCAGCAAGTTGTAGCCGGGGTGGATCATGCTGACAGTGGGCGGCTGGCCGGGCCAGGCGGCCTGAACGGGGTCCAGATCGGGGCCGTTGTGCGGGTCCTTGATGCGGTAGATGTGGAACTCCACCTCCAGCCCGCAGACCATGCCGAAACCCCGCTGCGCCAGCTTGCCCAGCGCCAGCTGTAGGATGCGCCGCGTGTCCAGCGGCACCGGCGTGCCGTCCTGGAACCACGGCTGGCAGCGCAGCCAGCCCGTGCCCTGCGCCCAGGGCAGCTGCTTGAAGCTGGCCGGGTCGGGCAGCAGGATCAGGTTGCTGGCGAACGCAAAGCCCGGCAGCTCGGCCGTGCCGCCGGGTTCGAACACCTTGAACGTGGTGCGGTCCGAGGTGTCTTTCAGCAACAGCGTGCTGACCATGCCGACCCCCGCGCGCAAGGCCTTCACGGCGGCCTTGGCCGTCAGCGTCTTGCCGCGCACCACGCCGTGCAGGTCGCACCAGCCGAAGCGCACCAGCTCCAGGCCGCTGGCTTCGATCAGCCGGGCGGTGTGGTGGGCGGCGGCTTCACGCGCGTCGTCGTGGATGCCGCACTGTTCCGCGAATGACTTCAAGACGCTTCCTCGTGCGGCGAGTACTCGGCCGCCAGTGGCTCGGCCACGGGCTTCAGCGCCGCATCCCAGGGCGCGTTGTCGCGTTTGGCCTGCACGGCGTGGCGCCACCAGGCTTCCACGCCGCCGGTGGGGGCCAGGCCGTCCACCGTGTCGGGGCCCATGCGGTGCGCGGCGATTTCCGAATCGGCCACGCCCGGCGGCGTGCCGCCGGCCTGCACCGTCTCGATCGCCTTGATCAGGTTGCGGCGGTTGGCCATGATCACCTTGTCGGTCGTGCCCAGGTGCTCGCGGGTGCGGTCCTGGATGGCACCCATGCTCTCGCAGGCCCATTGGTCGTGCACGTTGATGTCGCTCTCGCCCATGCCCAGGTAGGTGCGGCTCTGCTGCTCATCGGCGCTGAAGCCCCAGTTGTTGTGCTGGCCGGACTTCGGGATGTAGTCGGGCAGGGTCACGGCCTCCAGCCGCTGGTTGCGCATGACCTCCTTGTCCACCGGCGCGTCGAAGCTGGTGAAGATCGCGTACCAGTAGTTCTTCGTGTCGTCCACCGGCACATGGATCTGGGTGATCGTCATCGTCTCGGACAACGGAATCACAAAGGTGCTGGGGAAGATCGCGTTGGTCACGCGGGTGTGCGTGATCTGGTCGTTGATGGGCCGCAGCGAGGTGAGCTGCAAGCCATAAGGCATGGGGGCGAACGAGATGTCGGGCTGGTCGAACTCGCGCATCACCTTGGTCATGGGCAGGCGCTGGCCATCAAGCTCGCCCAGGCTGGCGCCGCGGAACTGGCGGCCGTAGCTTTCTTCGAGCGACTCGTCGAAGAAAAAACGGTGCAAAAACGACGCATGCGCCGGGTCGATGCCCACCTCAAAGGCCTGCAGCCAGTTGCAGTTCCACAGGCCCTTGAAGGCAAAGCTGTGCGTGGCCGGCGCGGCAAAGCAGTCGAAGGCGGGGAAGGGCGGCGGCGACACGTCTTCGGGCCCGAACCAGCCGAACAGCACGCCGGCTTTTTCCAGCAGCGGGTAGCTGCGCTGTTTGATGCGCTGGCACAGGGTGCTGCCGGTGGGCTCGCCCGGGGTGTCGGTGCACCGGCCGGCGGCATCGAACTTCCAGCCGTGGAAGGGGCAACGCAGGCCGTCGCCCTCGTTGCGGCCGAAGGCCAGGTTGGCCCCGCGGTGCGGGCAGTCGCGATCCAGCAGGCCGTAGCTGCCGTCGGCGTTCTTGAACAGCACGAAGTCCTGCCCCAGCAGGCGCACCGCCTTCACCGGGCGCACGCCCATGGCCGGGTCCAGCGTGGGGTTGAATTCGTCCACCAGCGCCACCGGCTGCCAGTAGCGGCGCATCAGGTCGCCGCAGGGCGTGCCCGGGCCAATGCGGGTGATCATTTCGTTGAGTTCGGCTTTCATGGCGGTCTTTCGAAGGTGGCGGTTGGCGGGAGGTTCGGTGGATGGATCGTGCACCGTTTGACCGGCGTTGTCAAAACGGTATCCCAAATTTCACAATCAGTGTACAGTTGCCGCCATGAACCTGCAAGAGACTGTTTTGATGCAGCTGCGCGACCTGATCCTGCGCGGCACCTTCGAACCCGGCCAGCGCCTGGCCGAGCAGCAACTGGCCGAGCGCCTGGGCGCCTCGCGCACGCCGGTGCGCAGCGCGCTCGTCACGCTGGAGCAAGAGGGCCTGATCGAAGCCAGCGACACCGGCAAATACCTGGTGCGCCAGTTCACCCCGCGCGAAGTGGCCGATGCGATTGCCGTGCGCGGCCACCTGGAGGGCATGGCCGCGCGACTGGTGGCCGAGCACGGCGTGTCGCGCCAGCTGCAGGGCGACCTGCAGGCCTGCCTGGAGGCGGGCGACCGCCTGCTGGCCGACAACCCGCTCACGCTGGAGAGCTACGCCGCCTACGCCAGCATGAACGACCGCTTTCACGCGCTGATCCTGGACGCCTGCGGCAACCGCGCCCTGCAGCGCGCCGTGGCGCTGAACGACAAACTGCCCTTCGCACCCGCGTCGGCCATGCTGCCGATGCAGGGCACCGTGGCGCTGGACCGCGACTGGATGCTCTACGCCCACCGCCAGCACCACATGCTGTTCGATGCCCTCAAGCGCGGCGAAGGCACCCGTGCCCAGAACCTGGCGGTGGAACACACCGAAGTCGCCCAGATGAACATGCGCCTGGCCCTGGAGCGCCGCGCCGAGTCGGAACAGGTGCTGCCGGGGATCCGGCTGGTGGTGGGGTAGGGGGAGCCCCAAAATACAGGCAGACCTTCCGGCTGCAGCCCCCGCAAGACTGCTATACATTCTTGGCGCTACACACCCACTGAGAGGAATCATGTCCACTTCATCCGTCCTGAAGGCCACCGTGCTTGCATTCACCGTCGCTGCCGGTGCGTCAGTCCATGCGCAAGGCACCCCCATCAATGCGGCTGCGTTCGATGCGCTGGTCGCCCAGGGTCCTGTTGCCGACGCCGCGACGATTGCCTCGAACAAATGGGCCAGCAAGATCAAGCAGGCCGACACGCTGCGCCTGGGCGCCACGCAGACCTCGAACCTGTTCTCGATGCTCAACGAGAAGGACGGCAAGATCCGCGGCTTCGATGCGGGCCTGGCCCAGATGCTCACCCGCTACATCCTGGGCGATGGGTCCAAGTACAAATTCACGCAGGTGACCTCGTCCACGCGCGAGCAGGTGCTCATCAATGACCAGGTGGACATGGTGCTGGCGACGTATTCCATCACCCCGGCGCGCGCCGAGAAGATTTCCTTTGCCGGGCCGTACTACAGCTCGCAGGCAGGCGTGCTGGTCAAGTCGAACAACAAGGCGATCCAGTCGTATAACGATCTCGCCGGCAAGCGGACCGCCACCCAGGCCGGATCGACCGGCCCCGCCATCCTTGCGCAGTTTGCGCCCAAGGCCGTCGTGCAGGAATTCCAGACGCACCAGGAAGCCCTCGATGCCCTGCGCCAGGGCCGTGTCGAAGCCTACGTGACCGACTACACGCTGCTGCTCAATGTGTTGAGCCAAGGCACCGGTGAGGCCCAACTCGCGGGTGCGCCGTTCGGGCCGCAAGACCCGTATGGCATTGGTCTTCCCAAGGGTTCGGATGGTGTGGCGTTTGTCAATGCCTTTCTGAAGAAGATCCAGGCGGATGGCACCTGGGCCAAGCTGTGGACGGTGAGCATCGGCCAGCGCACCGGCAGCACGAACGTTCCCACGCCGCCGGCCATTCAGTAATCGATGGGGAGCGTGTCGCCGCTATTGGCCGAGTACGGGCCTGCCTTCGTGCAGGCCCTTTTGCTCACCTGGAAGCTCACGGCGCTGTCCTTCGTGTCCGGGTTCGCGCTGGGCATCGTCATCACGGTGGCCCGGTTGCTGCCGCTGCGGCCGCTTCGATTTGTGCTGACCTTGTACGTCGAGGTCTTTCGCAACATCCCCAGCGTGGCGCTGCTGATCTTCATCGTGTTCGCGCTGCCCGATCTCAACGTCGTGATCGACTATGAACCGAGCGTCATCCTTACCCTGTGCCTGGTGTGCTCTGCATTCACGGCAGACTACCTGCGCACGGGCATCAACACCGTCGATGGTGGGCAGATCGACGCGGCGCGCAGTCTGGGCATGCAGCCCATGACCATCATCACCTCGGTTGTCCTGCCGCAGGCGCTGCGTTCGGTGGTGCAGCCCATGACCTCGCTGCTCATCGCGCTGATGCTCTCGACCGCACTGGCATCCCAGGTCCCCCTGCCCGGCAAGGAGCTCACGGCGCTGGTTGCCAAGATCGCAAACGACTCCGCCGCCGGCATCGCTGCATTCGCAGTGGCTGCGGCGATGTACCTGGCCTCTGGCCTGATCATCGCCTGGGCGGGCGCCACCCTGGACCGGAAGGTCCGCATCCTGCGATGAGCCGCGCCCTGGAAGACGTTCTCTTCGGCGACCTGACCCACAAGGCGCAGGCCATCACCCGCGTCGTGAGCGTGGGCGTCGCGGCGGCGCTGCTGGCGCTCATCGCGGCCATCGTGTACCGCTTTCAGGATGCGGGGCAATTCGCTGGGCGACTGTGGGAATTCTTCGCCTGGGAGACGACCTGGGTCTTTTTGGGCAAAGGTCTGCTCGGCACGCTGGCCTCCGCGGCAGCGGCGGCCGTCATCGCGCTCGTGCTGGGCCTGGTGCTGCTGGTCGGCCGCCTCTCACGGTTGCGGATCGCGCGCTGGCCTGCGGTGGCCGTCATCGAATTCCTGCGCGGCGTGCCCACGCTGCTGCTCATCTACGTGTGCTTCCTGGTTCTTCCCTCAGTCGGCATCAAGCTCAGTGCCTACTGGATGCTCACCTTGCCCGTCGGGCTCAGCACCGCCGCCGTGGTGGCCGAGGTGTACCGCGCAGGCGTGCTCGCCGTTCCCCGCGGCCAGACCGATGCGGCACGCGCGCTCGGCCTCAGCAAGGCGCAAGTGTTCGCGTCCATCGTCTTCCCCCAGGCCTTCCGCTACATCGTCCCCGCACTGGTTGCCCAACTGGTCATCGTGGTCAAGGACACCACGTTCGGCTATGTGGTCACCTACGGTGAACTGATGCAGAACGCCAAGGTGCTCATCGCCAACTACCGCTCGCTCGTGCCGGTGTACCTGGTCGTGGCGGTGCTTTATTGCCTGGTGAACTATGCGATCTCACGGGCGAGTCACAGGCTGGGGCGGCCGGTGTATTGAGGATGAGTCGCCTACTGGTTCTGCGCCCCTGGCCTTGGAGCGCCGCGCCGAGTCCGGGAAGGTGATGCCGGGGATGCGGCTGGTGGTGGGGTAGGGGTGGAGGGCTCCAAAACCGTGTTTGAGGGCGATTTATCGAATCAAAATGGGTTCTCTTCCGTTTCGGGTGGCGCGCAACAGCTGGCAATAATGTGTTGACAAACAAACGTCACGCAGGAGAGCCGC
>NZ_JAKJEW010000026.1:0-70724 GCF_022705245.1 Candidatus Skiveiella danica
GAAGCAGCTCGCCCTGTGCGACCTCGGCACCGACGGCTCGGATATTTTCGACCGCGCGCACCATGCGCACACCGAAATCGGCCTCGTACATGGCATAGGTGGGTCCAGGATACTGTGCGATTTTTTCGGCGCTCAGCCCCTTGAAGGCCTGTCCAGGAAGCCACACGTCCTCCAGGATGGCCGGGACGCCCTTGAACGAGAGAACCCTTCGGATCTGCATCACTGCGTCGCCCGGACGCAGGGCAAGAGCGCGGGCCACATCTGCAGCGGCACGGACCCGGCGGCAGTCGAGGATGCTGCGCTGGGCCGGGCCTTCGTCGTCAAGGTCGCCTGAATCCGGCATCAGCCGCAAGAAGCGGTACTGGACATGCTGCTCGGAATGCGTGGCAACAAAGGTGCCCTTGCCCTGGCGGCGCACCACCAGGTTTTCGGCTGCCAATTCATCGATCGCCTTGCGTACCGTGCCCTGGCTGACCCGAAATCGCGCGGACAACTCCATCTCGCTGGGAATGGCCTCGCCTGGCTTCCATTCGCCGGTTTGCAGGCTCTGCAGGATCAGACCCTTGATCTGCTGGTACAGCGGACTGAATGCCGGGGTTGCCGGCAAGGGCGCCGGCGCCCCTGCCGGGTCGGCGCTTTCAGCGGAAGAGGGCGAGGTCTGGGACATCAAGAGAGGGGTAAGGGATACGCCGGCACGGGTGCAAATCATATCTTATATAAGACATAAGACAAATTGACGCGAGCGGAAATCGAGGGTAAACTCTAAGGCTGTTCAACGGTGTCCAGGCCATGGGTGTGGATGCCGTCCACCTGTTTCAACAACCACGTCCTGGAGTTCCTGTCATGAGCAAAAAACCCGTCCGTGTCGCCGTCACCGGCGCAGCTGGTCAAATCGGTTACGCCCTCTTGTTCCGCATTGCATCGGGCGAAATGCTCGGCAAGGACCAGCCGGTCATCCTGCAGCTGCTGGAAATTCCGGACGAAAAAGCGCAGAACGCCCTCAAAGGCGTGATCATGGAGCTGGAAGATTGCGCTTTCCCACTGCTGGCCGGCATCGAAGCCCACTCCGACCCGATGACCGCCTTCAAGGACACCGACTACGCGCTGCTGGTCGGCGCCCGCCCGCGCGGCCCTGGCATGGAGCGCGCCGACTTGCTGGCAGCCAATGCCCAGATTTTCACTGCCCAGGGCAAGGCTCTGGACAAGGTCGCTTCGCGCAACGTCAAGGTCCTGGTCGTGGGCAACCCCGCCAACACCAACGCCTACATCGCCATGAAGTCGGCCCCCAGCCTGCCCGCCAAGAATTTCACCGCCATGCTGCGCCTGGATCACAACCGTGCGGCCTCGCAGATCGCCGCCAAGATCGGCTGCGCCGTGGGCGACATCGAAAAGCTGGCCGTGTGGGGCAACCATTCTCCGACCATGTACGCCGACTATCGCTTTGCCACTGTGAATGGCAAATCGGTCAAGGACACCATCAACGACCATGACTGGAACGCCAATGTGTTCCTGCCCACCGTCGGCAAGCGCGGCGCCGCCATCATCGCCGCCCGTGGCCTGTCGTCGGCGGCTTCGGCAGCCAACGCCGCCATCGATCACATGCGCGACTGGGCCCTGGGCACCAACGGCAAGTGGGTCACCATGGGCATCCCGTCCAAAGGGGACTACGGCATCCCGGCTGAAGTGATGTTCGGCTATCCCGTCACCTGCGAAGGCGGCGAGTACAAGATCGTCGAAGGCCTGCCCATTGACGCGTTCTCGCAGGAATGCATCAACAAGACCCTGGCCGAACTGCAGGGCGAGCAAGACGGCGTCAAGCACCTGCTGTAATTCGGCATCACCGCGTCCGTGAAGCATCCGCGCGAGATCCTGCTGGGCGCACAGGCTGCCGGGGGGCAACTCCCGGTCTGTGACCATTACAGCGGCGTGGAGGCGCGGATGCTCAAAAGCCTGCAACTCCAGTCCGAACTGGCCGAAGAGTTTGGCGCCTGCGTGTTCGATGTCACCTTGGATTGCGAGGACGGCGCGCCCGTGGGCGGCGAGGCGGACCATGCCGCCCTTGTCACCCGGATCGCCCTGGAGGCTGGAGTTGACGCCCGCGTGGCGGTGCGGGTGCATCCGGTGGACCACCCCGCCTTTGAGTCCGACATGGCCGTGATTGCAGGCCAGGCCGGCCATCGTCTCACCCACGTCATGGTTCCGAAGGTCGAGTCGCTGGACGATGTCCGGCGAGCCGAAACGGCGCTGGTGGCGGCGTCGGCGGACCATCTGCCTCTTCACGTCTTGATCGAGTCGCCAGCGGCGGTGCATCGTGCCTTCGAGATCGCAGCCCATCCCCGGGTGCAAAGCCTGAGCTTCGGGCTGATGGATTTCGTTTCCGCGCACGGGGGTGCGATCCCGGCACAGGCCATGTCGTCAAGCGGTCAGTTCACCCACCCACTCGTGGTGCGGGCCAAGCTGGAAATTGCCGCGGCCTGCCACGCCCACGGCAAGGTCCCGTCCCATTGCGTGGTGACCGAGTTGACCGATTCCGAAGCCTTGCGGGCGGCCGCCACCCGCGCCGCCCAGGAGCTGGGCTACACCCGCATGTGGAGCATTCATCCGGGGCAGATCCGCCCCATTCTGGATGCCTTTGCACCTCAGGAGCGCGACATCGAGCGAGCCAGCGCCATCATTGAAGCGGCGGCCTTGGCTGATTGGGCGCCGATTCGACACGACAATCAGCTGCACGACCGGGCCAGTTACCGCTACTACTGGCAGGTGATCGAGCGTGCCCACCAGACCGGTCGGCCATTGCCCGATACCATCCAGTCCTATTTTCTACACTGACTGACCCATCCATGAACGGAGTTCCCATGAAGCGTCTGCTTGCCTTGTCTCTGATCCTCTTGTCGCCCTCAGTGGTGCTGGCGCAGCCTGCGGGCGAAACGGCCAAGAAGCCGACCACGAAGACTGCAGCGAAAGCGCCCGCCAAAAAGACGGAAACCAGCAGCCGCACCCAGCTCAACAGTGCGGCAAATCAGGCGGCTGCGGGCATCCGTGCTGCCGATGTGGCGCTGACGCCGGCTGAGCTCGCCATCGCCGACCGAGTCCAAACCGGCAACCTGCCCTGTGAGCTCGGCGCTTCCGTCGTAGTGGAAGCCGATCCCAAGGCGCCGGGCTACTTCAGTGTGCGGGGCAAGGGTTTTGCCTATCGCATGCATCCGGTAGTCACCAGTACCGGAGCGATACGCCTGGAGGACCATCATGATGGTGGCGCAGTCTGGCTGCAACTGTCGAACAAGTCGATGCTGATGGACCAGAAGGCGGGCAAGCGGCTGGCCGACGAATGTGTCAGCCCGGCTCAGATCGCGGTGGCGGAGGCACTCAAGAAGAATCCGGCACCAAGCTTGCTTGACATGTCCAGTCCGGCCGGTTGCGGTAAGGAAAAGTGCTGATTCGATAGCAGAAAGAGACCCTTTGAGGCTGGATCAAGGGTAATTGGGCATTTGAACAAAATTGTTGTGATCTTTGGAGAATGAAATCATGTTGAAAGCTTATCGTGAACATGCCGCAGAGCGTGCGGCCTTGGGTATTCCGCCGCTTCCACTCGATGCGAAGCAGGTGGCCGACCTCATCGAGCTGATCAAGAACCCGCCGGCCGGTGAAGAGGCCTTCCTGATGGACCTGCTGACGCACCGCGTACCGCCCGGCGTGGACGATGCCGCCAAGGTCAAGGCCAGCTTCCTCGCTGCCGTGGCGCATGGTGACATTGCGGTGGGCCTGATCTCCAAAGCCAAGGCCACGGAGCTGCTCGGCACCATGGTGGGCGGTTACAACGTGCATCCTCTGATCGAACTGCTGGACGACGCCGAAGTGGCGGCCGTGGCCGGTGCGGCCCTGAAGAAGACCTTGCTGATGTTCGATTACTTCAACGACGTGGCGGAAAAGGCCAAGGCCGGCAACGTCACGGCCAAGGAAGTGATGCAAAGCTGGGCCGATGCCGAATGGTTTACCAGCCGCCCCGAAGTCGCGAAAAAGATCACCGTCACCGTGTTCAAGGTGCCCGGCGAGACCAACACCGACGACCTCTCGCCCGCCCCGGATGCCACCACGCGCCCTGACATCCCGATGCACTACCTTGCCATGCTGAAGAACACGCGTCCGGACGCGGCTTTCAGGCCTGAGGAAGACGGCAAGCGCGGCCCAATGCAGTTCATCGAGGATCTGAAAAAGAAGGGGCACCTGGTTGCCTACGTGGGCGATGTGGTGGGTACGGGCTCCAGCCGAAAATCCGCCACCAACAGCGTGATCTGGGCCACCGGCCAGGACATCCCGTTCGTGCCGAACAAGCGCTTCGGCGGCGTCACGCTAGGCGGCAAGATCGCTCCCATCTTCTTCAACACGCAGGAAGACTCTGGTTCGCTGCCGATCGAGGTGGATGTATCCAAGCTGGAAATGGGCGACGTGATCGATGTGCTGCCCTACGACGGCAAGCTGGTCAAGAACGGCGAGACCGTGGCCGAGTTCAAGCTCAAGAGCGACGTCCTGTTCGACGAAGTGCGCGCCGGCGGCCGCATCAACCTGATCATCGGCCGCTCCCTGACCGCAAAGGCGCGCGAATTCCTGGGCCTGCCCGCCTCCACGCTGTTCCGCCTGCCGAGCGTGCCTGCTGCGACCAAAGCAGGCTTCACGCTGGCGCAGAAGATGGTCGGCCGTGCCGTCGGGCTGCCTGAAGGCCAGGGCGTGCGCCCCGGCACCTATTGTGAGCCGCGCATGACCACCGTGGGCTCGCAGGACACCACCGGCCCGATGACCCGTGACGAGCTCAAGGATCTGGCCTGCCTGGGCTTCTCCGCCGATCTGGTGATGCAGTCCTTCTGCCACACCGCCGCCTATCCGAAACCGGTGGACGTCAAGACCCACCGCGAACTGCCCAAGTTCATCTCCAGCCGTGGTGGGGTGGCCTTGCGTCCGGGCGACGGCGTGATTCACAGCTGGCTCAACCGCCTGTTGCTGCCCGACACCGTGGGCACGGGCGGCGATTCGCACACGCGCTTCCCGATCGGCATTTCCTTCCCTGCGGGCTCCGGCCTGGTGGCCTTCGGTGCCGCCACGGGTGTCATGCCGCTGGACATGCCCGAGTCGGTGCTGGTGCGTTTCAAGGGCCAGATGCAACCCGGCGTCACGCTGCGTGACCTGGTGCACGCCATCCCGCTGTACGCCATCAAGGCCGGTCTGCTGACCGTGGCCAAGGCCGGCAAGAAGAACGTGTTCTCCGGCCGCATTCTGGAAATCGAAGGTCTGCCGGACCTGAAGGTAGAGCAGGCGTTCGAGCTGTCCGACGCATCGGCTGAGCGTTCCGCTGCGGGCTGCACCATCAAGCTCAACAAGGAGCCGGTGCAGGAGTACCTGAAGTCGAACGTCGTTCTGATGAAGAACATGATCGCCGACGGTTATGCCGACGCCAAGACGCTGGCCCGTCGTATCGAAAAGGTCGAAGCCTGGCTGGCCAAGCCCGAGTTGCTCGAAGCCGACAAGGACGCCGAATACGCCGCGGTGATCGAGATCGATCTGGCCGACATCAAGGAGCCGATCGTCTGTTGTCCGAACGACCCCGACGACGCCAAGTTCTTGTCCGAAGTCGCCGGCACCAAGATCGATGAGGCCTTCATCGGTTCGTGCATGACCAACATCGGCCACTTCCGGGCCGCGGCCAAGCTGCTGGGTGGCAGCCGCGACATTCCGGTCAAGCTGTGGGTCGCGCCGCCGACCAAGATGGACGAGAGCGAATTGATCAAGGAAGGCCACTACGCCAGCTTTGGCGCCGCTGGCGCCCGCACCGAAATGCCGGGCTGCTCGCTGTGCATGGGCAACCAGGCCCAGGTTCGCGAAGGCGCCACGGTGATCTCCACGTCCACCCGCAACTTTCCCAACCGCCTGGGCAAGAACACCAACGTGTTCCTGGGTTCGGCCGAGTTGGCCGCCATTGCGTCCAAGCTGGGCAAGATCCCGACGGTGGCCGAGTACCACGAAGCCATGGGCATCGTGAACAAGGATGGCGCGGCGATCTACAAGTACCTCAATTTCAACCAGATCGAGGAATACCTAGAGAACGCCAAGGCCGTGACCGCCTGAAGCCGCGCGCTGAAAGAAAAAGCCCCGCAGGCATGGAGGCCTGCGGGGCTTTTTCACGGGTGTTGTCGAACCCGGTTCAGGTGGCTTCGAGCTCGACTTCGATCCCGCTCAGAACGGCATTTCCTGACAGGGGATCGCGTTCGGTGTCGGCCAGCAAGGCATTGAGGTTGACCCCCGGGCGACGCCCGGCGAGGGTCAGCCGAATGCCCGGCGCATCGTGACCCCAGCCGTGCGGCAGGCTCACCACGCCCGGCATGACCTCGTCGGTGATGGTGACTTCAACCGTCAGCGACTCACCCTGCCCGTCGGGACGCCGTAACCGCGCCTGAGCGCCGGCGACGAGGGAATGCCGTGCGGCATCGTTCGGGTGGACCAGCAGGGTGCAGCGCATCGGACCTTTTTCCAGGGTGGGCAGGTTGTGCATCCAGCTGTTGTTGGAGCGTGCATCGCGCCGCCCGACGATCACCAGGGATGGAGCGCCTTCCTGCATGGAACGTTTCGCGTGCCCCAGTTCGGCCAGCAAATCGGAAGGCGCCAGGTCGATGCGTCCGGTGGGGGTGCGCAGGAGTTCGTGCAGACGGGGCATCAGGAAGCCGAGATCCAAGCCGTCCTCGGCCGCCTTGACTCGGGCCAGATCCAGCTGGTACGGCCCATGGCGCAGCGCCAGATCCAGCAGTCGCTCCGGCCCATGCAGGCCTGCGCTGGCCCGCAGGACGGCGGGCGCCTGGTCTCCAAACTGGCGCCGTACATCTTCGGCGAACAGTTGCTCGTCGATGGCGCGGGCATCGTGGGGCACTGCCAGCCCTTGCGCGATGGCGGCCAGGCGCAACAAGGTTTCCCACTCGGCGGGCTGTCCGGACGCACGCGCGAACACGGGCGCACTGAACCGCGCATGGTTCATCCACGACATCTGCGGGTAGGGCACGTCGTAGTGAAGATCCTCCAGGGGAGACGGACCGGGCAGGATGACATCCGCGTGGCGCGTGGTCTCGTTCAGGTAGATGTCCATGCTGACCATGAAATCCAGGCCGTCAAGGGCCCGCGCCAGCCGGGCGCCGTTGGGCGAAGACAGCACCGGGTTGGTGGCCAGGGTGATCAACGCGCGGACCTGGCCTTCGCCAGGTGTCTCGATCTCCTCAGCCAGGCAGGTGATCGGAACCTCGCCCATCACCTCGGGCGCCTGGCTGACGCGCGTCGCAAAACGTCCGGTCACCACGCCGCGGCCGCTGCCGGGCTTGCCCTGGGTGTTGGCGGCAAACGCGGCCGCCTTCGGAAACATCGTTCCGCCGGGTTGGTCCAGGTGGCCGGTCAGGATGTTCAGCACATCGATCAGCCAGGTGGAGAGGGTGCCGAAGCGCTGGGTGCAGGTGCCGATGCGGCCGTACAGCGCAGCGCGCGGCGTGCTGGCCAGTTCGGTCGCGAGGCGCTGAATGGTTTCAGCGTGCACCCCGCAGCGCGGGGACACGCGCGCCGGAGAGAAAGGGGCGACGGCCTCGCGCACCCGGTCGAGCCCGTCGACCAGTGCCGAGGCGGCCCCGCCGCTCACCAGCCCCTCGGCAAACAGGTGGTGCAGCATGCCTGCCAGCAGGAACGCATCGGATCCGGGCCGGATGAAATGGTGCTCGTCGGCCAGTGCTGCGGTTTCGCTGCGGCGCGGGTCGATCACGATCAGGCGCCCGCCACGGGCCTGCATCGCCCGGGCCTTGCCGCGGAAGTCGGGCACGGTCCACATGCTGCCGTTGCTGGCCACGGGGTTGGCGCCCAGCACCAGCAGCCAGTCCGTGCGCGCGATATCCGGCACCGGCACGCTCATCCAGTGGCCGTAGAGCAGGCCGCTGACCACGTGGCGTGGCATCTGGTCCAGCGTCGCAGCGCTGAAGATGTTGCGGGTGCCCAGCGCCTTCAGCAGGCGTGGGTAATAGAGCATCAGTCCCAGCTTGTGCGAGGTGGGGTTGCCGGCGACCACGCCGACGGCGTTGCGGCCATGCTGCGCTATCAGCGGGGGCAGGCGGCGCTCGATCTCGGCGAAGGCCTCGTCCCAACTCGCTTCATGGAACACGCCGTTGCGCTTGATCAGTGGGGCTCGCAGGCGGTCCGGGTCTTCGTGCAGATCCTTCAGCGCCACGCCCTTGGGACACAGGTAGCCGTGGCTGAAGATATCGCTCGCGTGGCCGCGCACGCGGATCACCTGGTCACCCTGGGTTTGCACCTCAAGTCCACAACAAGCCTCACAGAGGGGGCAGATGCGGTGGTGGGTCTGAAGGCTGGTCTCGCTCATGGGGCCTCATGCGGTGGGTAACGGGTCGCCCGCATGGTGCACGAGTCCCTGTGGGGTGACGATCACCGCGGTGACAGGTGGCGAGGCCAGGGCGCCGCGCAAGCGGGGCAGACTGGCCAGCGATCAGGCGCGTGCCAGCGGAGGCGAGGCCTGAGGTGCGAAAACCCGGGCGAGCAGGGCGCCCTCCGCGGGGCCGGCCACGGGAATCCACACCCGCATCGGACTGCCCGAGGCCACCTGGATGGATTCGCCTTCTAGGCTCTTCATCTGTTCCAGCACCGAGATGCGGTTGCCGGCCGGGTGGATGATCTCCAGCGTATCGCCCACCGCGAAGCGGTTCTTGGTTTCGACCTCGGCCCAGCCGTCTTTGGTCGACAGCACCTCGCCGACGAACTGGCTGTGGTGCGCCTCGGAGCTTCCGGTCTCGTAGTTCTGGTAGTCCTGCGCCGGCCGCCGCTCCAGGAAACCCGCGGTGTAGCCCCTGTTGGCCAGGCCTTCAAGTTCCGTGATCAGATTCGGGTTGAACGGCCGACCGGCCACGGCATCGTCGATGGCGCGGCGGTAGGTCTGCGCCGTGCGAGTGACGTAGTACTGGCTCTTGGTGCGGCCCTCGATCTTGAGGGAATCGACGCCGATCTTCACCAGCCGCTCGACATGTTCCACAGCCCGCAAATCTTTGCTGTTCATGATGTAGGTGCCGTGCTCGTCTTCCATGATCGGCATGAGCTGGCCGGGGCGCTCTTTCTCTTCGAGCAGGTAGACGCGGTCGGCCAGCGGATGCCGCGTGCCGCCGCCACAGGCGGAAAACGACTGCTCCGCTTCAAGCTGTGCCTCGGCAAAGTTGAAATCGCCCTCCAGCTTCACAGGCTGCACTTCGCCCGCATCGTTGTCGTCGCTACCGGCCTGCGGGGTGTAGTTCCATCGGCAGGCGTTGGTGCAGGTGCCCTGGTTCGGGTCCCGCCGGTTGAAATAGCCCGAGAGCAGGCAGCGCCCCGAGTAGGCGATGCACAGCGCGCCGTGCACGAAGACTTCCAGCTCAATGTCCGGGCATTCCTGGCGGATCTTCTCGATCTCCTCCAGGCTCAGTTCGCGCGACAAAATGATGCGCGCCACGCCCAAACGCTGCCAGAACTTCACCGCCATGTAGTTCACCGTGTTGGCCTGTACCGAGAGGTGGATCGCCACCTCGGGCCACTTCTCGCGCACCATCATGATCAGGCCCGGGTCGGCCATGATCAGCGCGTCGGGGCCCATCGCGATCACCGGCTCGATGTCGCGCATGTAGGTGCGCACCTTGTCGTTGTGCGGCAACAGGTTGCTGGTCAGGAAGAACTTCTTGCCCCGTGCGTGGGCCTCCGCGATGCCCTGGCCGATCTGCTCCAGCCTGAACTCGTTGTTGCGCGCGCGCAGGGAATAGCGCGGCTGGCCGGCGTACACGGCGTCCGCGCCAAAGTCGTAGGCGGCGCGCATCTTGGCCAGCGAGCCGGCGGGCAGGAGCAGTTCAGGGGTTTTCATGGGGGTCACGGTGGAATCAACCTTGCGCGCACGGCAGGCCGGGCGTGTTGCACCACTCGCTCCAGCTGCCCGCGTACAGGGCCGCGCGGCCCAGCCCGGCGATTTCCATGGCCAGCAGGTTGGGCACGGCGGTGACGCCGCTGCCGCAGTGGTGGACGACGGTTGCCGGGTCGCGGCCAGCCAGCAGCGCCTCGAATTCGGCTTTCAGCTCGGCTGGCGCCTTGAACCGGCCGTCGGGCCCGAGGTTCAGCCCGAACGGCCGGTTCAAGGCACCGGGAATGTGGCCGGCCACCGGGTCCAGCGGCTCCATTTCGCCGCGGAAGCGGGGGGTGGCTCGTGCATCGACGATCGTCTGGGCGGGGCGGCCCAGGTTGGCGGCCACGGTTGGCGTGGTGGCGAGCGTAGTCTTTTCAGCCGAAAGCGTGAAGTGACCGACTTCAGGCTTGGCCGGCGCGCCACTCTCCACCGCGCCACCGGCGGCTTCCCAGGCCTGCAGGCCACCGTCGAGCACGGCTACGGCCTCGTGGCCGGCCCATTTCAGCATCCACCACAGGCGCCCGCAGTAACTGGCGCCATTGCGGTCATAGACCACGGCCTGCATCGTGTTGTCAAAGCCGGTGTCGCGCAGCCACTCGGCAAACAGCTCGCGCCGCGGCAGGGGGTGCCGCCCGCCGTTGACGGCGTCAGCGGCACTTGGCGCGCTGAGGTTGCGGTCCAGGTGCGCCTGCATGGCACCGGCGATGTGAACCTGCGCGTAAAGGCGGTCGGCCGCCTCGGGATTCATCAGCTCAGAAGTGCAGTCAAACACCTTCAGCGGCGCGCCGCTGGCCCGCAGGGCCTGCAGCTGTTCAACGGAAATCAGGGTGGTGAACGGGGTCGATGGGGTGGGCATGGGTCAGTGCTCCTCGGCGGGCGGGTTGGGCAGGGCGCGCGAACGCAGGAAGGTGGCAGCGATGCCGCTGGCGATGATCAGCGCCATGCCGGCCCAGCCGATCGCCGGGATCTGGTCGCCGAACAGCACCATGCCAAACAGCGCGGCGAACACGATCCCAGAGTATTGCAGGTTGGCCACCACCAGCGTGGCGCCCTGGCTGTAGGCGCGGGTCATGCAGAGTTGCCCCAGGGCGGCCAGGACGCCGATCGGCAGCAACCACAAGGCCTGCGGCCAGACCCAGGCGCTGGTGCCGGTGAACAGCATGCCGATCGCGCCCGCCACCGTGGCGCCCACGGAGAAATACAGCACGGTGCGGGCCTCGGGCTCACCCACGCGGCCGAGCGCGGCGACCTGCAGGTACGCAAATGCGGCGCCCAGGCCCGAAAGCAGGCCGATCAGGCCGGCGAACAGCTGGTTTTGCTCGAGGGTGGGTCGCAGCGTCATGATCACGCCGGTGAAGCCGGCCATCACGGTCAGTACGATGGGGCCCTGGCGTCCGACGTCCTGGATGCGGCCCATGATCATCGTGCCGCCGACCAGAAAAGCCGCCACCCAGATGCCGCTCATGTAGTTCAGCGTCATGGCCGTGGCCAGCGGCAACTTGGCAATGGCGTAGAACCAGGCCGTCAGGGAGGCCACACCGACGATGCTGCGCCACACGTGCATCATTGGCACGGGGGTTTTGAGCGACACGCCCCGGACATGGCACCAGGTGGCCATGAAGACGATGCCGATGGCGCCGCGGTAGCACACCAACTCCACCAGGTTGAAGTGCGCCGAGGCGTACTTGATGCACACGCTCATCGTCGCGAAGAAAAGCGACGCCAGCACCATCCACAAGGCCTGCAAAACCGGTCCTTATGTATCAAATAGGCGCATTCCCGGCGCCAAATGGTCGATAGTCGCTATCAAACTTGCGTCTTCTCAAGGCCCATGACGCCGCGGTACCACTCGTGGAAATGCTGCATGCCGTCTTCCATCGGGCTCTGGTAGGGGCCAACCTCGTTGTCCCCGCGCTGCATCAGGGCGCGCCGGCCCGCATCCATGCGCTCGCCGATCTCGTCGTCCTCGATGCAGGTCTCCATGTAGGCGGCCTGCTGGGCTTCGACGAATTCTCGCTCGAAGGCAACGATTTCCTCGGGGTAGTAGAACTCCACCATGTTCAGCGTCTTCTGCGGCCCGATCGGGTGAAGCGTTGAAACGGTCAGCACATGCGGATACCACTCCACCATGATGTGCGGGTAGTAGGTGAGCCAGATCGCTCCGAACTTGGGCGCCGCGCCCTGGCGGTACTGCATCAGTTGCCGGTGCCAGCGCTCGTAGACCGGGCTGCCCGCCTTGCCCTGCCAGTTGGTCACACCAACGGTCTGCACCGAATACTCGGGCTTGAACTCCCAGCGCAGGTCGTCACAGGTGACCACGCTGCCCAGCCCAGGGTGGAAGGGGCCGACGTGGTAGTCCTCCAGATAGACCTCGATGAAGGTCTTCCAGTTGTAGTTGCACTCGTGCAGTTCCACGCGGTCGAGCGCGTAGCCGGTGAAATCGAGATCGGCGCGCGGACCCATGCCCGCCAGGTCGGCGGCGATGTCGCGGCCGTTGTCTTCGAACAGCAGGCCGTTCCACTCGCGCAGCTTGTAATTGTTCAGGTCCAGACAGGGATCGTGCGCGAAGTGGGGTGCCCCCAGCAACTGGCCGCCAGGCGCATAGGTCCAGCGGTGCAGCGGGCAGACGATGTTGCCCCCTGCGCTGCCCTTGGCGCTTTGGTGCAGAGAACCCCGACCCTTGAGCATGACCGCCTGGCGATGGCGGCAGACGTTGGAAATCAGCTCCACGCCCGAGGCGGTACGCACCAGGGCCCGACCTTCGCCTTCCTGCGGCAGTGCGTAGTAGTCACCCTCGGCGGGCACGGCGAGCTGGTGCCCGACATAGCGCGGACCTCGCTGGAAGATGTTGCGCAGCTCAAGCTGGTGCAAGGCTTCGTCAAAGTAGCTTGAAACTGGTAGTTGGCTTGCGGCCTGCTGCAGTTGAAGACTTAAATCAGACATGGGTGACCTGACCTAGAGACTCCCCCTATGAAGGGGCAGGATGGTAGGCGCCTGACCCCCTGGAGCAGGCGCTGAGGAAAGCCGGCTGCGCCGACTGAAAGAGCGCTGATTGTACCCTTCGGGGGCATTTCCGTGCGCAAATGGGGCACTCGCCCTAATCGGTCCCGTGCCAGGTCCGCCCCTTCGCGGGCAACCGCCTAAAATCACAGGTTTACTCTGCAACGATCCCATGCCCAAGGCCCCCGCAACAAAAGCCGCGCCCGAACAGCCTGTCAGCTACGAGGCAGCGCTGGAAGAGCTTGAGCAACTGGTTGCCCGCCTTGAGTCCGGACAATTGCCGCTTGAAGAACTGCTGACCGGCTACCAGCGGGGCGCTGAGCTGCTGAAGTTCTGCCGCGACCGGCTGGAAAAGGTCGAAAACCAGATCCGGGTGCTGGACGACGGGGTCATCAAGCCATGGACGCAGGCGTGAGCGCCGGATTTGATTTCCAGTCCTGGGCAGCGGAACAGGGCGCACGGGTTGAGCGTGCGCTGGCCGCCTGGGTCGCCGAGGACGCCCCTGCGGGCCTGGGCGAGGCCATGCGCTATGCGGTTCTCGATGGCGGCAAAC
Source organism: Candidatus Skiveiella danica (assembly GCF_022705245.1). NCBI lineage: Bacteria > Pseudomonadati > Pseudomonadota > Betaproteobacteria > Burkholderiales > Comamonadaceae > Candidatus Skiveiella > Candidatus Skiveiella danica. The sequence goes on from NZ_JAKJEW010000026.1 coordinate 13,500, forward strand.
GCCTGCGGCCCTTGCTGGTTCTGGCGGCCTCTGAATCGGTCAGCGAGGGCGTGGCGCAGGCCGGGCGTACTGCGATCGACCAGGCCGCCCTGCGTACCGCGTGTGCCGTCGAGTTGATTCACGCCTATTCGCTGGTGCATGACGACATGCCCTGCATGGACAACGACGTCCTGCGCCGTGGCAAGCCCACGGTGCATGTTCAATATGGCGAGGCGCTGGCGTTGCTGGCCGGAGATGCCCTGCAGGCGCTGGCGTTCGAGCTGTTGACACCGGACGAAGCCCTGTTCAGTGCCGCCGTTCAGGCGCGGCTGTGCCGGCTACTGGCGCGTGCGGCCGGACACGAAGGCATGGCGGGGGGGCAGGCCATCGACCTGGCCAGTGTGGGACAGGCGCTCACGGAAAACCAGTTGCGCCAGATGCACCGGCTCAAGACCGGAGCGCTGCTGCGCGGCAGCGTGATGATGGGCGCGGCCTGCCGCGAACCGGACGGTACGATCCATGCGGCAACCGGACAGGCGCTGTCACGCTTCGGTGACGCCATCGGGCTGGCGTTTCAGGTGGTCGACGACATCCTGGATGTCACGACCGACACGGCGATCCTCGGCAAGACCGCCGGCAAGGACGCAGCCGCCGACAAACCGACCTATGTGTCCGTGCTGGGCCTGGAGCGTTCCCGGGACTATGTCCAGGAGCTGTACGCCCAGGCGATGGCGGCACTGGACGCCAGCGGCCTTGCCGCTCCATCGACGCGGGCGCTGCGCGCGCTCGCAGGCGTGGTGGTGCACCGGGACAAGTAAGGGAAGAGGCACAAGAACATGACCAAGCTGCTTGAAACCATCAACGATCCGGCCGACCTGCGCCAGTTGCCGCGCGCCCAGTTGAAGGCGGTTGCCGACGAGCTGCGGGCGTGCGTGCTCGACAACGTGGCCCGCACCGGCGGCCATCTGAGCTCCAACCTCGGCACCGTCGAGCTCACCGTGGCGCTGCACTACGTTTTCAATACCCCGGATGACCGTCTGGTCTGGGACGTGGGCCACCAGACCTATCCGCACAAGATTCTGACCGGGCGCCGCGACCGCATGCCCACGCTGCGCCAGCTCGGTGGACTCAGCGGTTTCCCGCAGCGCGCCGAGAGCGAATACGACACGTTTGGCACGGCGCACTCGTCCACCAGCATCTCGGCTGCGCTGGGCATGGCCCTGGCGTCGCGCCAGAAGGGGGAGCAACGCCATTGCGTGGCCATCATCGGCGATGGCGCGATGACCGCCGGCATGGCTTTTGAGGCCCTCAACAATGCCGGCGTGGAGGATTGCAAGCTGCTGGTGATCCTGAACGACAACGACATGTCGATCAGTCCGCCGGTGGGTGCGCTGAATCGCTATCTGGCCCAGCTCATGAGCGGCCAGTTCTATTCGGCGGCAAAGAACGTCGGCAAGAACGTGCTGCGCGTGGCGCCGCCCCTGTTCGAGCTGGCCAAGCGGCTGGAAGAGCACGCCAAGGGCATGGTCTTGCCCGCGACGCTGTTCGAGAAGTTCGGCTTCAACTACGTGGGCCCGATCGACGGCCATGACCTGGAGTCGCTGATCCCGACGCTGGAGAACATCCGTCACCTCGACGGGCCGCAGTTCCTGCACGTGGTCACGAAAAAGGGGCAGGGGTACAAGCGGGCCGAGGCGGATCCCGTCGCCTATCATGGACCCGGCAAGTTCGACCCCGCGATCGGCCTGGTGCCGCCGGCGGCCACCCCCAAAACCACGTTCACCCAGGTCTTCGGTGAGTGGTTGTGCGACATGGCGGAGCAGGACACGCGGCTCGTCGGCATCACGCCGGCGATGCGTGAAGGCTCCGGCATGGTGGAGTTCGAGAAGCGCTTCCCCGCACGCTATTACGACGTAGGCATCGCCGAGCAGCATGCGGTCACTTTTGCGGCGGGTCTTGCTTGCGAGGGACTGAAGCCGGTGGTGGCGATCTATTCCACCTTCCTGCAGCGCGCCTACGACCAGCTGATCCACGATGTGGCGATCCAGAACCTGCCTGTCGTGTTTGCGCTGGATCGTTCCGGCCTCGTCGGTGCCGACGGCGCGACCCACGCCGGGGCCTACGACATTGCCTTCCTGCGCTGTATTCCGAACATGGCGCTGGCCTGCCCGGCCGATGAGCGCGAATGCCGCCAGTTGCTGTCCAGCGCGTTCGAGCAGGACGGTCCTGTGGCCGTGCGCTATCCGCGCGGGGCCGGCGCCGGGGTGGCCACCGAGCCGGGCCTGGCGGCCCTGCCGTTTGGCAAGGGAGAAATCCGCAGAGCCCGCGCGGGTGGACCGGACGGGTCCCGCAAGGGCATTGCCATCCTGGCATTCGGCACGCTGCTGTACCCGGCGCTGCAGGCGGCTGAGAAGCTGGGCGCGACGGTGGTCAACATGCGCTGGGTCAAGCCGCTGGATGTCGAGTTGCTGCTGAAGGTGGCCGCTGAACATGAAGCCCTGGTGACGGTGGAAGAGGGTGCCGTCATGGGCGGTGCCGGCAGTGCCGTCGGTGAGGCGCTGCAGGCGGCCGGGATCGTCATGCCCCTGCTGCAACTGGGGCTGCCGGATGTGTTCATCGAGCACGGCGATCCGGCCCGCTTGCTGGCGATGCAGGGGCTGGACGCGGCCGGCATCGAGGCGTCCATCGTTCGGCGTTTTGCGGGGATCATCGAAGCTGGGCGTCCGGCGCTGAAGGCCGTTGCCTGAATTCCGGCACGCGGCAACCGCTTGTCGTCGGAGCTGAATCGTTTTCACGGATGGCGTGAAAAGGGCTGCGCCCCAGGCACGACCTCTCTGCGCCAGATCAAGACCCGTGTTCGTAGCGTCGGTCGCGAGGGAAAACCCGCCCCGGCGGCGCATGGCAACTTCCTACAATGCCGGTTGACTTCCCGAGTCCCCGGGCTGCTTGGCGTGTCCGGGTTATTCAACAAAACGTAGGAGTTAGCCCATGGATCGTCGTTCCGTTATCAAACACGCCGGCATTGCCGGTGTTCTGGCCGCAGGTGCCGCACCTGCCGTGCATGCACAGGGCGCCACGCTGCGCTGGCGCCTCGCGTCCAGCTTCCCGAAGTCGCTGGACACCATCTATGGTGCCGAAGAAGTCTTCGCCAAGAAAGTCAGCGAGATGACGGGCGGCAAGTTCGTCATCACGACCCATGCGGGCGGCGAACTGATGCCTCCGTTCGGCGTGCTGGACGGCGTGTCCAATGGCACCGTGGAAATGGCCCACACCGCGCCGTACTACTTTTTTGGCAAGGATCCCACCTATGCGCTGGACTGCGCCGTTCCTTTTGGCCTGAACAGCCGCCAGATGACGGCCTGGATGTACGAAGGCAATGGCCTCAAGCTCATGCGTGAGTTCTATGCCAAGGTGGGCATCGTGAACTTCCCGATGGGCAACACCGGCGCGCAGATGGGCGGCTGGTACCGCAAGGAAATCAAGTCGGTGGCCGACCTCAAGGGTCTGAAGTTCCGCGTCGGCGGCTTCGGTGGCAAGGTGCTGGAGCGCCTGGGCACGGTGCCGCAGAACATTCCCGGCGGCGAAATCTACCAGGCGCTGGAGAAAGGCACGATCGACGCCGCCGAGTGGATCGGCCCCTACGATGACCAGAAACTGGGCTTCAACAAGGTGGCGCCGTTCTACTACTACCCCGGCTGGTGGGAAGGCGGCCCGCAATTGACGCTGTACGTCAACCAGAAGTCCTATGAGGGCCTGTCGAGCGAGTACAAGGCGATCATCGAGTGCGCGGCGGCTTATGCGCATACCGACATGCAGGCCAAGTACGACGTCAAGAACCCCATCGCGCTCAAGCAATTGGTGGGACAGGGCGTCAAGGTCCTGCCGTTCCCGAAGGACGTGATGGCCGCGGCCTTCAAGTCCGCCCAGGAGGTGTACGCGGAACTCAACGCGTCCAACCCGGCCTGGAAGAAGATCTACGACGACTGGTCCGTCTACCGTCGCGACGCGAACCTCTGGTTCCGTTTCCCCGAAGCGTCGTTCGACGACTTCATGCAGGCCCAGAAGCTGTGATGAGGCGCTGACCCGGCGATCGGGCAAGAAAAAACCCCGCCAAGGCGGGGTTTTTTTTGGCCCGGCACCTGGCGCCGGGTTCGGGTGGGTCAGGGCTTCTTGCCCTGATCTGACTTGATGGACTCCAGCAGGCCCTTCATCGGGTCTTCCTTGTCGCTGTCGGTCGTTGCCGGCGCGCTACCGTCCGCTCCTGCCGGCGCAGGGTCCGCCTTGGGTGCTTTCTCCATCTGCATCAGAACCTTGTCCGCATCGATGGTCGGGCCCTTGGTGGTGTTTGTGGAGACGATGCCCGGGAAAGCGATGATCAGGCCAACCATGATGATCTGGATCAGCACGAAGGGCACCGAGCCCCAGTAGATCTGCTCGATTGTGACCTTCTTGATGGGTTTCTTGGTGACCTTGTCGGTGTAGTCGTCCACCGGCGCCACGCTGCGCAGGTAGAACAGGGCGAAGCCGAACGGCGGGTGCATGAACGACGTCTGCATGTTCACCGCCAGCAGCACGCCGAACCACACCAGGTCGATGCCCATCTTCTCGGCCACGGGGCCGACCAGCGGGACAATGATGAAGGCCAGCTCGAAGAAGTCCAGGAAAAAGGCCAGCAGGAACACCAGAATGTTCACGACGATCAGGAAACCCAGCTGTCCGCCTGGCAGGCCGGTTAGCAGATGCTCCACCCAGACCGGGCCGTCCGCGCCCTGGAACGCCAGGCTGAACACCGTGGCGCCCACCAGGATGAACAGCACGAAGCACGACAGCTTCATGGTGGAGTCCATGGCCTGGCGAAGCAACTTGAAGTCGATGCGCCGACGGGCAATCGCCATCACCAGGGCGCCCATGGCGCCCATGGCGCCGCCTTCGGTCGGCGTGGCAATGCCCAGGAAGATCGTGCCCAGCACCAGGAAGATCAGCCCCAGCGGCGGGATCAGCACAAACGTCACCCGTTCGGCCATGCGGGAGAGCAGGCCGAGCTTCGTCGCTTTGTTCAGGACGGCGGCAAAGAAGGCCACACCGACGCCGACGCACATCGACACGACGATCTTTTCGTCCAGCGGGGTCCCTTCAGGGCGCGTCTTGGCAAAGGCGACCGCGGCGATGACCGACAGCACCGTCAAGATGCCCAGCGACCGCAGGCCGGAGGTGCCGTCGTCCTCGCGGATGGTGCGGGCCTCGGCCGGCAGCGCCGGGACGAAAGTTGGCTTGATCAGGCTGACCAGCAGGATGTAGCCGACGTACAGGCCGGTCAGCACGAAGCCGGGGACAAAGGCGCCGGCGTACAGGTCGCCCACGCTCTTGCCCAGCTGGTCGGCCAGGATGATCAGCACCAGCGAGGGCGGGATGATCTGCGCCAGCGTGCCCGAGGCAGCAATCACGCCGCTGGCCACCCGACGGTCATAGCCGTAGCGCAGCATGATGGGCAGCGAGATCAGGCCCATCGAGATCACCGATGCGGCCACGACACCCGTGGTGGCGGCCAGCATGGCGCCCACCAGAATCACCGCATAGGCCAGGCCGCCGCGGATCGGGCCGAACAGCTGGCCGATGGTGTCCAGCAAGTCCTCGGCCATGCCGGATCGCTCCAGGATCAGCCCCATGAACGTGAAGAAGGGAATGGCCAGCAAGGTGTCGTTCTGCATGATGCCGAACATGCGCAGCGGCAGGCTTTGCAGGAACGCGGGATTGATGGTGCCCAGCTCGATGCCGACGAAACCGAAGAACAGGCCGCAAGCCGCCAGCGAAAACGCCACCGGGTAGCCGAACAGCAGGAAGACGATCAGGGAGCCGAACATGATCGGCGCCAGGTTGGCAACAAGGAAGGCGGTCATTTCAGGGCTCCTGCCTGCGCCGCTTCACGCGCCGCGACTTCTTTCTGCAGCAGGAACTCGGCGAGTTCCTCTTCGGGTGTCTTGACCCCTTGTTTCTTCGTCGGATCGGGGATCAGCCCCTTGAGAAAGGCGATGCGCTTGATCAGTTCCGACACCCCCTGGATGCCCAGCAGCAACAAGCCCAGCGGTAGCAGCGCAAACACCGGCCAGCGGATCAGGCCGCCCGCGTTGGAAGACACCTCCTTGGTGACATAGGCGTTGATCACCAGTGGCATGGCCAGCTTGATGATCATGAAGATGAAAGGGAACAGGAACAGGCAGATTCCGATGACGTCGATCCAGATCTGCGTGCGCTTGGAAAAACGGCCCGAGATCACGTCGATGCGCACGTGCTCCTGGCGCATCATGGTGTAGCCGGCGGCCAGCAGGAAGACGGCGGCGAACAGGTACCACTGGATTTCCAGGAACGCGTTGGAGCCGATGTTGAAGGCTTTGCGGACCACCGCGTTCGTGGCGCTGATCAGCACGGCCGCCAGCACGAGCCAGGCGACCCAGCGACCGATGAACTCGGTGAAGCCGTCGATGCGTCGGGACAGGGATAACAGGAAAGGCATGGTGTCTCCGTCAATGTTGGCAGGGTGGCCGCAGGCAGCCGTCAAAATCCGCGCGAGTGTGACGCAGGATGGGCGATTCTATGGTCGATACCCTCGACCTGCGGCATGAAAAAACTTTGCGACCCGCTGAAAATTGTCTGAATCAGGGTAAACGCTAGGCGCGCAGCTTTTCGTCCGAACGCCGTGCAGCGCCGCCAATAATCGGATTTTGAACACAGGACGCCGCGTGCAGGAATCCACCGCTCACGATATCGATTCGCCCGCCATGCGCCAGGCAGGGCGCGACGGGCTGTCGCTCGCGCTCATCGACGCGCGCAACCACACACTGCGCCTGCTGGCGGCCCATGAAGCCACGGTCACGCAGGCGCCACCGGCGCCAGCCGCAACCGGGCACGCACCAGCGGTGTGGCTGGCCGGGCACGCCGGCTGGTTTGCCGAGTACTGGATCGCCCGCAACACGCTGCGCGCCCAGGGCAGCGCCTGCCCGCATCAGCCGCCGCGCCTGGCGTCCATCGAGCCCCACGCCGACATCTGGTGGGCGCAGCATGAGCCCTCCCAGGTGCCGGGCCCGGTGGGCTTGCCGGGATTCGCGGCCACCCGCGCCTGGCTTCTGGAAACCCTGGAGACCACGCTGGAGTTGCTGGAAAAGACGCCGGACAACGACGACGCCCTCTATTTCTACCGTCTGGCGCTGTTTCATGAAGACCAACTGGGTGAGCGGCTGGTGACGCTGGCCCAGACGCTCGGCGTGCCGCTGGGCTTGCCCGAGACGCAGACAGCCGCGGCGCGCGATCCGCTGGTCGTGCCGGCCGCGCGCTGGTCGCTCGGCTCTGCGCCAGGCGGGTTTGTGTTTGACAACGAGAAATGGGCCCATGCCGTGGCCGTGCCCGAATTCGAGATCGACGCGCAACCGGTGAGCTGGTCGCAGTACATCGAGTTCGTCGACGATGGCGGCTACGACCGGCCCGAACTATGGCATGCGGACGGCTGGGCCTGGCTGCAGGCGCAGGACGCGACCGGGGGGCGGCGCGGGCCGCGCCATGTGGATCAGATCGGCGTGGCGCGGTTCGGCGGGGCCGGCGCCGTTCTGCAGATGCGCTTCGGGCAGCCGGTCCGCGTGGCGGGGCATCACCTGGTGACCCATTGCAGCTGGTGGGAGGCGGATGCCTGGTGCCGCTGGGCGGGCCGGCGCCTGCCCGACGAGGCCGAGTGGGAGCTGGCCGCGCATGTCGCGGTGCGCCGCGGGTTTCGCTGGGGCGAGGTGCACGAATGGACCGCCAGCCGCCTCCAGCCCTATCCGGGCTTTTCGCCCAATCCGTGGGCGGACTATTCGATGCCGCACTTCGGGCGCGCGCGGGTGCAACGCGGCGCTTCGTGGGCGACGCGCTCACGCATGAAGCACCCGAAATTCCGGGGGTTCAGCCTGGCCGGGGACGATGAAGGCTTCTACGGATTCCGGTCCTGCGCAATCTGACCCCATGCAGGGGGTATCAATTCAATAGCTATCGGTGACCATCCGACGCTGGGATGGGGCGCTTTTTTGGCCGAAAGGTCCACCAGGGCAGCCGCTCGCGCAACGAAAGGATGTCACCGCAGCGCGTGCAGGTGTAGCCGGCCAGCGCAGCCATGCGCTCTTGCCAGGCGGCACTGTGCAAGGTCGCGCGCAAGGCCTGGATGGCCGGTTGCTCCAGGGCGGATTTCAGGCAGACCAGGTGGTAGTCCTCGTGCGCCAGGGGAACAAAGTCAAGCCCGCGCGAGCGAGCGGCCAGCTCGATGCCGAGGCCGGCATCGGCCTGTCCGGCCGCAACGGCCTGGGCGACAGCCGCGTGGGAGGGCTCGGTGTCGGCATAGCCCGACAGGGCGGCTGCGGACAGACCGGCGTCGGCCAGCAGATCGTCCAGCAGCACCCGCGTGCCCGAGCCCATCGGCCGGTTCACGAAGCGTGCGCCGGTGCGCGCCACATCGTGGAGGCTGTGCAGGCCCAGCGGGTTGCCGGGCGCGACGATCAGGCCCTGCGTGCGCCGGCCAAAGCCGATGATCTTGTGCAATCCCGGCTGCAGCAGTGGCTTGTAGGTTCGCGCCGCCAGCGAATCGGGGTCGGGCTGGGTCAGCGTGTGGAAGCCGGCCATGATGCAGCGGCCTTCGTTGAGCGCAGCAATGGCGTCCACGCTGCCGGTGAAACGGATGTCCAGATGCAGGTTGTGCTCGGCGGCTGCATGTGCGCGCAGGGCAGGCAAGGCGTCGTCATGGCTGGCGTACAGCGTCAGCACGTGCGCGGACGGGTCGAAGGCCACCGCAAAGGCCCGCTCCAGATCGGCGCGCAGCGCCTCGATCTGCGGGCTCAGGCGGGCCTGCGCCTGGCGCTCGGCCCACATGAGCTTGGCCCCGAAGTCCGACAGGCGGGCCGACTGGCCTTTTTCCCAAAGGATGAGTTCGCTGCCCAGCTCGTCTTCCCAGCGTTTGAGCTCGCCCCAGACGTGGCGATACGACAAGCCCAGCGCGCGCGCCGCCGCCGAAATGGAGCCGTGCGCGTCCACGGCCTGCAGCAGGTCGATCAGCGGGTGGCGCACCAGCGCGTCGCTGGCGTCGCGCCGCAGCGTGTAGTGGAGCTGGACCCTATGCACGGTGGAACATATCGCAGGGAATTGATCGGATGCCTACGATACCCGATCCATGCCGTCCGCCCCGCCTTTGCTCCATGTCCACCTTCTCTGAAAGCGCCACGACGGCATTGGCGCTGATCGTTTCCTTTGATACGGGGCTGTGGACCGTCGTGGGGCGCTCGCTCGCGGTCAGCGCGACGGCCTGTGCCATCGCCTGCGGCGTCGGACTGGTGGCGGGTGCCTGGCTGGCCGTGGCGCGGTTTGCCGGCCGGGATGCGGTGCTGACGGTTCTCAACACCTTGCTCGCCCTGCCCTCCGTCGTGGTGGGCCTGCTGGTCTACCTGATGCTGTCCCGGACCGGCCCGCTGGGTTTCCTGGGCTGGATGTTCAGTTTCAAGGCGATGGTGCTGGCACAGGTGGTTCTGGTGGTTCCTGTCGTCACGGCGCTCACCCGCCAGGCGGTGGAGGATGCTGAGCGCTCACATGGCGAACAGCTGCGCTCGCTGGGGGCGCACACCGCCCTGCGCGGGCTGCTGCTGGCCTGGGACGAGCGCTACGCACTTCTGACCGTGCTGATCGCCTCGTTCGGCCGCGCCATTTCGGAAGTGGGCGCGGTGATGATCGTCGGCGGCAACATCGACGGGTTCACGCGGGTCATGACCACCGCGATCGCACTGGAAACCAGCAAGGGCGACCTGCCGCTGGCGCTGGCGCTGGGCCTGATCCTGCTGGCGGTGGTGCTCCTGCTCAACGCCCTGATCTCGGCGCTGCGCCGCTGGCGCGAGCGTCTGGACGGGGGCGTGGCAGCCCCTGCCGCGGTGCTGGCCTCATGAAGCGGGACGCCTTCGACAGGGCGCCCGTGAACAGCCCGCTGCACGACGCACCGGCCGCGCAGCGGCTGGCCTCGGGCTCCGATTTCCCTTTGCTGTTCGATCTGGACCGGGTCTGCGTGCGGCTGGGTCCGGTGGACGCCTTGCAGGACGTGAGCGTGCGGCTGCGCCATGGCGAGCGCGTCGCGCTGGTGGGCGCCAACGGCTGCGGCAAGAGCACGATGCTGCGCCTGCTCAACGGGCTGGTGCAGCCCGCGGGTGGACGCATCGTGCGCGATGCGGCCGCGCGTCAGGCCCTTCTGTTTCAGCGGCCCTACATGTTGCGTACCACGGTGCGCAACAACATCGCGCTCGGCCTTTGGCTGGGTGGGCTGGGCTGGGCCGACGCGAAGCAGCGTGCCATGCAGGCGCTGGATCGCGTCGGTATGGCCAGCCTGGCCGGACGCAATGCCAGGACACTGTCCGGTGGGCAGCAACAGCGCCTGGCGCTTGCGCGCGCCTGGGCCAGCCGGCCCGACGTCCTGCTGCTGGACGAGCCCACCGCCAGTCTGGACCCCCGCGCCAAGCACGACGTGGAGACGCTGGTGGCGGAATTCGCCACCGGGGCCTTGGCCGACGGCGCGCGCCAAGGCCCGGTGTCCCTGGTGTTCGCGAGCCACAACCTGGGCCAGGTCAAACGCCTGGCCACGCGCGTGATCTACCTGGAGCAAGGCCGAGTGTTGGCCGATCTGCCGGTGGACCAGTTTTTCAACGGCCTGCTGCTGCAGTCGCAGTATCCGGCCGCCCATTTGTTTGTCAAAGGAGAGCTTCCGTGAAGGATTTCAAGTATTTTTGCCACCACCCCAGCGTCAAATGGTCATTGGTAGCTATCGGAATGATAGTGTCCGGGCTGGCCCAGGCCCAGTCGATCGTGATGTCGTCCACCACCTCGACCGAGCAGTCCGGTCTGTTCGCCCACCTGTTGCCCGAATTCAAGAAGGCCAGCGGCATCGACGTCAAGGTCGTGGCGCTGGGCACCGGCCAGGCCTTGGACACGGCGCGCCGTGGCGATGCCGACGTGGTGTTCGTGCACGACCAGGCGGCCGAGGAGAAATTCGTCGCCGAGGGCTTCGGCCTCAGGCGCTACCCGGTCATGTACAACGATTTCGTGCTGGTCGGGCCCAAGGGCGATCCGGTAGCGACCAAGGGCAGTGACATCGTCGCCGCTCTGAAGAAGATCAGCGCCGCCAACGGCGCTTTCATTTCGCGCGGCGACAAAAGTGGCACCCACGCCGCCGAACTGCGTTTCTGGAGTCAGGCCGGCCTGGCCGACAAAAAGGGCAGCGGCTACAAGGAATGCGGTTGCGGCATGGGGCCCGCGCTCAACATGGCAGCCTCCACCGGCGCCTATGTGCTGGCCGACCGTGGCACCTGGCTCAACTTCAAGAACCGCGCCGACCTGGCGATTCTGGTCGAAGGCGACAAGCAGCTGTTCAACCAGTACGGCGTGATGGTGGTCAACCCCGCGAAGCACCCGCATGTGAAGGCGGCGGATGCACAGAAGTTCGTGGACTGGGTGGTGTCGCCTGCCGGCCAGAACGTGATCGCCAGCTACAAGATCGGTGGCGAGCAGCTGTTTTTCCCGAATGCCGTCGCGGTGGCGCGGTGATCGGATTCAGTCCATCAGTGCCACGGACTTCACCAGTGCCCAGACCGGCTGATCCGGAGCCAGTTGCAGTGCCTGCTGCGAATACCGGGTGATGCTGGCCAGCAGCATCTGGCCACCGGGTAGCGCGCACATCACCGTGATCCGGCCATCGTCGTGCGGATGCATCGCGGTGATGCGCACAGGAAGCTGGTTGAGCATGCTCAACCCGACGGGCTGTGTGGTCGCCAGCGCCACGTCGCGAGCGAGCACCCGCAACCGCGTGGCGCTGCGCATCGCGCCGTCCGGTTGCAGAAGGGTGAAGCGGGATTCGCCACAGTCGAATGTGGCTAGTCCTGGGCCCGGACCCGGACCCAGGTGACCGTGCAGCACAGACACCGGCCCTTCCTCGGCGAACAGTGGCGAGTCCGGGCGCGCCAGCGCGTCGCGCAGGCTCTCGATTTGCTGCACGCGGCCGGCTTCCATGAACATCACACGCGCGGCCAGGCGCTCCACTTCCTGGGGCGCGTGGGTGATGTACAGGACGGCAATGCCGGATTCCAGGGTCAGTCCGTCGATCAGCGGCAACAGTTCGGCCTTGGCCCGCCAGTCCAGGGCGGCCAGCGGTTCGTCCATTAACAACACGCGCGGGCGCATGAGCAAGGCGCGCGCGATGGCCACGCGTTGACGCTGACCGCCCGACAGGGTGGTGACGTCCTGGTCGAGGTGCGAGGTGATGCCCACTCGTTCGGCCAGGCGATCCAGATCCTTTTTGTCCGCGCCGGGCGCCCGCTTAATGGCGTAGAGCAGATTACGGCGCACGCTCAGGTGCGGGAAAAGTGCGGCATCCTGAAACACGAAACCGATGTCGCGCCGTGCCGCCGGCAACGCCCGGCGACCATCCTGCCAGACCTCACCCCGAAACCGCAGTTGGCCGGTGGTGGCCGCATCGAGCCCGGCGATGGCCCGCAACAGCGTGCTTTTGCCGCAGCCGGAGCGGCCGAACAAGGCGGTCACGCCTTCGGCCGCAAAGGCGAAGGGACCGCTGTCGAGCAGAAAGCACCCGCGCTGCAGGCGGAGATGGCCTTCGATCATGGCGTGGCGGTCACTGCGGTTTGATCGGACTCATCACCCTCCGGTTGATGGCATAGAAGGCCAGCAAGGTGACAAAGGAGAAGCACAGCAACACGGCTGAGAGCCGGTGCGCCGCGTCGTATTCGAGGGCCTGGGTGTGGTCGTAGATGGCGATGGAGACCACCCGTGTTTCGCCGGCGATGTTGCCGCCGAGCATGGCGATCACCCCGAACTCGCCGATGGTGTGGGCAAAGGTGATCACCACGGCGGTCAGGACGCCGCCGCGCGACAGCGGCAGGACCACGGAGAAGAACCGGTCCCAGGCGCTGGCGCGCAGGGTTGCGGCGGCGTCGAGCACACGCGGGTCGATGGCCGCGAAGGCCTCACGCAGCGGCTGCACCGCGAACGGCAGCGAATAGATGATCGAGCCGATCAGAATCCCGGTGAAACTGAAGGCCAGGTGGTACAGGCCCAGGCGCTCCAGCGTACCGCCCACGGCCCCCTGTGGTCCCAGGGCCAGCAACAGGTAAAAGCCGATCACCGTGGGCGGCAGCACCAAAGGGAGTGACACCAGAGCCGATACCGCGCTGGACCAGCGTGAGCCGGTTCGGGTGAGCCACCAGGCCAGTGGCGCCGCGAGCGCCAGAAGGATGAGCGTGGTCAGTCCGGCCAGTTCGGCAGTCAGCGCGATCGACTGCCATTCGTCACCGGTCAGCCCCAGGGTGGTTGGCGGGCCGCTCATCGGAGTTGTTCTCCCGGCAGTATGAAGCCGTAGCGCCGCATGACCTTTCGGGCCGTCGGCGTGCCCATGAAATCCACAAAGGTCTTGGCGGCCGTGTTGTTCTTGCCGTGGTGGGTAATGACATAGGCCTGCTCCAGCGGGCTGTGCAGATCGGCGGGGATCAGGTGGTAACCCCCCTTGCGTGCCAATTGCTCATTGAGGGCCAGCGACAGCGCGATCACGCCCACCTCGGCGGCTTGCATGTCCACCAGTTGCGCAGTGTGCGAGATGTTTTCGCCCAGGGCAATCTTGGACTCCACCTTGGCCCACATGCCGATACGGACCAGGGCCTCCTTGGCACGGGCACCATAGGGCGCATGGTCGGGCGACGCGATCGCGATCTTGCGGATGTCCGGACGGTCCAGGTCCTTGAGTGTGAGTCGGGTCGCATCCAGCTTGGCGCTCCAGAGCACGATGCGGCCGAAGGCATAGGTGGTCACGGGCGCCAGGGCTTTGCCACTGTCCAGAAGCCGCTTCGGCAGGCTGACATCGGCCGAGAAAAACACGTCGAACGGCGCGCCGTTTTCAATCTGCTGCGTGAATTTGCCCGAAGAACCCATGACGAGTTCAAGCTTGTGCGATGGATGGGTCGTCTCGAACAGCGGCTTCAGTTCGTCGAAAGCGAATTTCAGGTCGGACGCCGCGGCGACCCGGGCGGTTTCCGCTTGCGCGACGGGCAGCAACGCCGCGAAGGCGAAAAGCCCGGTCGAAAAAAGGCCCCGCGCGGTCTTCAGGCGCTCACAGTGCGGGGGCGTGGATACGTTGTTCATAATAGGAATAGCGATGGTAGCAGATCGATATTCGATTTTGGAATAGCGATCGGTCGGTCGACCCTGCCATCGATGCGCACTTTGTGGAGGAACTCCGACATGTCAGCCCTTGCACCAGCCGCATTGACGGAAGCCCTTGGTCACGCCGTCAGCGACAAGCGGCTGGAGGTGTTGCGGCGGGTGGGCGAGACCGGCTCGATCTCGCAGGCGGCGCGCGACGCCGGCATCAGCTACAAGGCGGCGTGGCAGGCGATCGACACGTTGACCAACCTCAGCGAGGCACCGCTGGTGGATCGTACCGTCGGCGGCAGTGGCGGCGGTGGCGCACGCATCACCCCGCAGGGCCTGCAACTGCTGGCGATGGCCGACGAGCTCCAGCGCGCCCGCGACGCCGTTCTGGCACGCTTCGCAGGTCAGCCCCTGATCGCGAGCGGTCTCGGCTTGCAGACCAGCATGCGCAACCAGTTGCCGTGCGAAGTTCAGGACGTTGAGGTTCTGGCTCCGGCCGATCTGACCGTTCGAGTGCGGCTGTGCACGCCCGGCCGCGCGATCCTGGTCGCCAGCGTCACGCGTGAGAGCGCTGATCTGCTCGCGTTGGGCCCGGGATTGCGGGTGCTGGTGCTGTGCAAGGCCACCGCGGTAAAAGTACAAGCTGTGGACGAAGGGCAGACCGAGCCGATTCAGACTGCGGCCGAAAATGAACTGCCCGGTGAAGTCGAACGGGTATCGGCTGGCGCGGGCCAGGACGAGGTCGTCCTGGCCTTGCACGGCGGAGGGCATTGGGTGGGTTTTGCCACCCATCCCTTCAGGGCTACACCGGGACACCCTGCAACGGCGAGAATGGCCCATTCCGCGTTGGTTCTCGCTTTGCCGCGCTGACGGGTGGCGAGATTCACCGCGCGGTGCGTCCTGTGCCCAGTTTTCGGTACACGGTGGCGCGGCTGATGCCCAGCGCCCGGGCGGCCTGTTGCACGTTGCCCTTCGCATCGGCCACGGCTTTGTGGATCAGTGCGATTTCGACTTCTTTCAACGGGATGCGATCCTGGGCGGGTGCGCCGGCGATCTGATGGCCAGGGCGTTGCGCGCGTGCCTGAAGGCGAAGGCCCGACCACAGGGGCAGTTCCATGGCGTTGTTCGCCTGATCGCTGGCATCAAACAGCATCTCAAACGGCAGGGCAAACAGTTCGCTGGCATGCACCCGTTCCCGTCCCGACACACCGAGCTGTGAAACCATCTGGCGCGCGGTCGGGTTCGCGCCGGTCACCCAGCCGTCGCCATCCAGGCAGATCATGCCGTCTGAGTCCTCGCCCATCGCGCCCCCGGGCCAGTTCAGCCTCACCAGCAGGCTATGGGGCTGGCGCAGCGTGAGCGCGTTCTCGATGCTGCGGGCCGACTGCACCACCATATGGCGCAGCTCCGGGCGTTCGACGGCCTCGATGCCGGTCAGGTCGAGCATGCCCACGCACAGGCCATCCGGCCCGAACAGCGGTGCGCCCGCGCAGCTGTAGACGGACGTGTCGGCGAAGAAGTGCTCCCCACGGTGCAGCCACACCGGCTGCAGCTCCACCAGCGCAGCGCCGATGGCTGTGGTTCCGACGGACGCCTCCGAAAGATCCACGCCGACCCGGGTGATCATGTTCGCGCGGCGGTCGGACCGGTCGATCGGACCGTTCACATCAACGACGACGCCACTGGCATTGGTCAGGATGGCGAAATAGCGGGTGTTGGCGATCGCGCGCCCCAGCGTTTGCAGAACCGGCCGCGCCGCGTCAATCAGATTGCGGTTGGACTCCAGGGTGCGCCGCAACACGTGGCTGGACACCACGTCGAACCCGACCCGCTGTTCCGGGCGCTGCCCGCTGGCCAGACACCGCCGCCAGGAACGCTCGATCCAGGGCTCCATGGCTGGCGCCGTCAGCGGTTCGTCGTTCATCACGGCTCGGCGCGCGGCCTCGATCCGAGCCAGCCGGTGGTCGGGCGTGGTGGGCAGCGGGACAATGGGGGCGGTCATCGGCAGGGCATTGGCTGATTGGGAATTGTGCCGGTTTTGCGCGGAGCAGAAATGGCGCCATCGGGACAGGCCGCTCGCTTCCCGCAGAGTGTCTCATCTTGAGAATATCTGACGCTAAGTGGTCATTTAAGGGTAAATACTAGGTTTGTGAGGGGGTAGTGAGCCAACAATCGCTATGCATTCCCATTCATAGGCAAGGCATTTCATAGGTGCCGCTACCCACAGGAGAGACACATGCAAAAGGTGTTGCATATCAACGCGGACAAGTGCACGGGCTGCATGCAGTGCGAGATGGCCTGTTCCTTCGAGAACTATGGCACCTACGCCACGGCCAAGTCGCGCATCAAGGTCTTCGACTTTCACCACACGGGCAAGAAAGTGCCCTACACCTGCACGCAGTGCGACGAGGCCTGGTGTCTGCACGCCTGCCCGGTGGAGGCGATCACCGTGGACAAGGTCACCGGCGCCAAGGTGGTGAACGAGACCACCTGCGTGGGCTGCAAGGTCTGCACGATCGCCTGCCCGTTTGGCACGATCAATTACGTGGCCGATACCGGCAAGGTGCAGAAATGCGACCTCTGCGGGGGTGAGCCGGCCTGCGCCGAGGCGTGCCCGACCGGCGCCATCACCTTCATCGATGCCAACTGGACCGGTTTGAGCAAGATGGCCCAGTGGGCCGACAAGCTTGGCAACCAATCCACCGCCGCTTAAGGAGCCACCATCATGTCTTGGGCAGGAAAAATTCTCCGCGTCAACCTCACCGCCGGCACCGTCAAGGCCGAACCCCTCAACATGGACTGGGCGCATGCCTACCTCGGCTCCAGGGGCCTGGGTACCAAGTACCTGGTCGAAGAAGTGGATGCCACGGTGGACCCCTTGTCCGCCGACAACAAGATCATCTGGGCCACCGGTCCGCTGACCGGCACCATGGCCTCCACGGGTGGCCGCTACACCGTCATCACCAAAGGCCCACTGACCGGTGCCATTGCCTGCTCCAACTCGGGCGGTTACTGGGGCGCCGAGTTCAAGATGGCCGGGTGGGACATGGTCATTTTTGAAGGCAAGTCGGCCAAGCCGGTCTACCTTTACGTCAACGATGATCTGGCCGAGCTGCGCGATGCCAGCCACCTGTGGGGCAAGAGCGTCTGGGAAACCGAAGAGATCATCAAGAAGGGCCTGCAGGACCCGCTGACCCGCGTCTCCAGCATCGGCAAGGCCGGCGAAAACGGCGTGCTGTTTGCCGCCGTGGTCAATGACCTGCACCGCGCGGCGGGCCGCTCCGGCGTCGGCGCGGTCATGGGCAGCAAGAACCTCAAGGCGATCGCCGTGCGCGGCACCAAGGGCGTGGGCAACCTGCGCGACCCGAAAGCCTTCATGGCGGCCGTCAAGGCGGGCAAGAAAGTCCTGGCCGAGAACGGCGTCACCGGCACCGGCTTGCCCGCCATGGGCACCCAGGTGCTGATGAGCGTCATCAACGAAGTGGGCGGTCTGCCCACCCGCAACCATCAGGACAACCAGTTTGAAGGGGCCAAGGACATTGGCGCCGAAGCCATGGCCACGCCGCGCAAGACCGACGGCAAGAAGCAACTGGTGACCAACCAGGCCTGCTTCGGCTGCACGATTGCCTGCGGTCGCATCAGCAAGATGGACGAAAACCACTTCACCATCGAAAACAAGCCGCAGTACCGTGGTGCCAGCGGCGGGCTCGAATACGAAGCCGCATGGGCGCTGGGCGCGGCCAATGGCGTGAACGACCTGGAAGCGCTGCAATACGTCAACATGTTGTGCAACGAAGAAGGCATCGACCCCATCACGTTTGGCACGACCATTGGTGCCGTCATGGAGCTTTATGCCATGGGCATCCTGACCAAGGAACAGCTTGGTATCGAAGCCCCGTTTGGTTCCGCCCGCGCGTTGGCTTTCCTGGCCGAAGAAACCGTCAATGGCCGTGGTTTTGGCAAGGAAATCGGCCAGGGCTCCAAGCGTCTGACCGCCAATTATGGGCACCCGGAACTCAGCATGTCGTCGAAAGGTCAGGAATTCCCGGCCTACGACGGGCGCGCCATCCAGGGCATTGGCCTGGCCTACGCCACCAGCAACCGTGGCGGCTGCCACCTGCGCGGCTACACCATTGCGTCCGAAGTCCTGGGCATCCCGGTCAAGACCGATCCGCTGGAAAGCCAGGGCAAGCCCGAACTGGTCAAGGCCTTCCAGGATGCCACCGCCGCGTTCGACTCGTCCGGTCTGTGCATCTTCACCACCTTCGCCTGGGGCCTGCAGGACCTGGCACCGCAGATGCAGGGTGCATGCGGCGAACAGTACACCGTTGAAGAGCTGGCCAAGATCGGCGAGCGCATCTGGAACATGGAGCGGGAGTTCAACAATCGTGCCGGCTTCACCAGCAAGGACGACAGTCTGCCCGCCCGCTTGACCAGTGTGGAAAGTGCCTGCAAGACCGGCCCCGCCAAAGGCAAGTTCAACGAACTGGCCACGATGCTGCCGCTGTACTACGAAGCACGCGGCTGGGACAGCGAAGGCCGTCCCACCGCCGCGACCAAGGAACGCCTGGGACTGTAAAAAGCACAGGGTTTTTGGGGACGGGGGTATTGGGGATCGGATCACGGGACGCGTAGCGGACCTGTGTGCTGACCCCGATCAACCTTGACCCCAGGAAGCCTCAGTGGTATTCACAGCGCAACAAGCAAGCGGTCTTCAATGACCGCTTTTTTTTCTGGAGATCTCCATGACCCACCACGTCATCATCGGTGCCGGCCCGGCCGGTGTCATTGCCGCCGAAACCCTTCGCAAGCTGGCACCGCAAGACAGCGTCACCCTCATCGGGGACGAACCTGAGCCGTCTTACTCGCGCATGGCCATCCCTTACCTGTTGATGGGCAATATCGATGAGCGTGGCACGTACCTGCGAAAAAGCCCGACGCACTTTGAAGATCTGGGGGTCAAACTGCTTCAAGCCCGCGTGCAATCGGTGGACGCGGCGACGAAGAGCATCGAATTGACGGGCGGAGAAAAGCTGGGCTACGACACCTTGCTGATCGCCAGCGGCTCCCACCCGGTGAGCCCGCCCATCCCCGGCATCCAGTCCGAAGGCGTTCATACCTGCTGGACGCTGGCCGATGCCCGTGCCATTGCCGAGCGCGCCAAACCCGGTGCGCGGGTGCTGCAATTGGGTGCCGGTTTTATCGGCTGCATCATCATGGAGTCGCTGCTCGCGCGCGGTGTGCACCTGAGTGTGGTGGAGATGGGCGACCGCATGGTGCCGCGCATGATGGGGCCGACGGCGGGCGGCATGATCCGCGACTGGTGCGAGGCCAAGGGCATTGAAGTCTTCACCGGCACGCGAGTCGAGTCGATCGAGCCCGGTGAACCCTTGAATGTGAAACTGTCCAACGGCACCACCAAGCAGGCCGATCTCGTTGTCAGTGCGGCCGGCGTGCGTCCGGCGATCGGTTTTCTGGAGCACTCCGGCATCACCTGTCTGCTGGGCGTGTTGACCGATGAGCATCTGCAAACCAATGTGCCCGGTGTGTTCGCCGCGGGCGACTGTGCCGAAGCCTTCGACAAGGTCAGTGGCAAGACCATCGTCAGCGCGATTCAGCCCAATGCCTCCGAGCAGGCGCGTATCGCGGCCACCAACATGGTCGCCTTCGCGCGGGGCAAGCCGGCGCAGGCCGACCTTAGCGGCGTGACGCAGATCAACGTGCTGGACACCCTGGGCCTGGTCTCGGCCAGTTTTGGCGACTGGCAGGGCAAGCCGGGCGATGACCATGTGGAACTGACCGACAAGGCCACGGGGCGGCACCTGAGCTTGCGTTTTCAGGACGACGTGATGGTGGGCTGCAACGCGGTCGGCTGGACCGAGCATATCGGCGTGATGCGCGGCCTGGTCGAAGGCCAGATCAAGCTGGGTGAGTGGAAGGACAAACTGATGCAGGACCCGACCCGCCTGGTGCAGGCCTACCAGGCGGCAGCGCTGGGGCAGCACGACTGGTCCGGCGGCAAGACCGGACGCAAGCGCTAGGGAATCGTGTCGGCATGAACATCACCTTCAAACTGTTTGCTTCGCTCACCGACTACCTGCCCACGGACGAGAAGTACACCAATCAGGTGGCGCTGGACATTGCGCCCGACACCACGATTGGCCAACTGGTGGAGCGGTACCGTCTGCCCGAGAAGCAGGTGCATCTGGTGCTGGTCAATGGCAGCTACGTTGCGCCGGAGCATCGCGCCACCAAGAGCCTGGCCGAAGGCGACGTGCTGGCCATCTGGCCGCCGATTGCCGGGGGCTGATTTCTTGCAGGCGTTCTACCCCGAAAGCTTTGAGCGTGAAATGGGTTGCACCGAGACTGAGTGGTTGCGCTGGCTCCCTCAGGCCATGGGCGACCATCACTGGAAACTGCAGTCCGGCGCCGCGGGCGTGCGCATCGGCGACGGCGCACTGGGCCTGAAATGGCAGGTCGCTGCGCCGCGCGTGATCGGCCTGGTGCGCATGCCGGTGCTGCGGGTGAACTTTCGTTTTGCCGGGCTGGACGAAGCGCAACGTCACGCTTTCATGAAGCGGTTTGATCTGTACATGCAGCGCGGCGGCGGCTGAGGGTTTGACGCAAAACCACCCTCAAGCCGACTCGATGCGAGCGGGTGCGACGCCCGCTTCAACCGTTGTTCAGGTCGACGAACGCATCCATCACCAGGTGCGGGTTCTTCATCAATTCGTCCTTCCAGGCCCCCAGGTGGCGGTGTGACTGGATCAGGCCGCGGATCGCGCCGACATGGTGCGGGTGGCCGATGGTGATGGCGCCGATCAACTGGTCGCCATCGAAACACAGGCGGGTGTAGATGAAGTTGGCTTCGTCCACCACTTCGGTGTGGTCTCCGCCGGGTATGCCATTCCACAAACCGAAGGTGTGGGAGATCAGGCCCACCGTATCCAGCACGTTCATGCTGAGGCTGCCACGGTAGGGCACATCCTTGCCGAGCATGTTCAGGGCGGCTACGCGCCCGTGTTCGGTG
The DNA here is from genome assembly GCF_022705245.1 of Candidatus Skiveiella danica. Lineage (NCBI taxonomy): Bacteria > Pseudomonadati > Pseudomonadota > Betaproteobacteria > Burkholderiales > Comamonadaceae > Candidatus Skiveiella > Candidatus Skiveiella danica. The sequence continues at coordinate 34,711 of NZ_JAKJEW010000026.1, forward strand.
GCGGTGGGTTGCAAGGCATGTACCACCCACTCGCCGGTGGAGAAGTCACGGCCTTGCGCCACGTCACCGGCGGCGTAGATGTGTGGCACGGTGGTGCGCATGTGCGCATCGATCACGACCCCGCTGCGGATCTCGGCGTCGGTGCCTTCGAGAAACGACACATTCGGATGCACGCCGGTGGCCATGATGATCAGGTCGGCGTCGATGCTGCGGGTGTCCATGACCAGGCGCGGGCCCGGTTCAATCCCGAGCACGCGCCCGGTTCCAATGATCTCCACGCCGCGGCCTTCCAGCCAGCGCTGCAGCATGTGACTACCGACTGGGGTCATCATCGAACGCAGGATCTGGCCCGAGCGCCCTGCCACAACAGACAGCTTGGCTCCGCTGTTGACCAGTGACTTCATGCACACGCCCGCGACGAAACCCGCGCCCAGCATGACCACGCGAGCGCCCGGGGTCAGCTTGGCGGCGATCTGGTGTGCGTCCTCCAGCGTCCAACACGTCACCACACCGGGCAAGCCGGTGCCGGGGATGGGTGGCAGCGAAGGCGATGAACCGGTCGCGACCAGCAGGCGGTCGTAGGGGAGTTGTGTGCCGTCTGCGAGTTCGACCTGACCACCATTCGGACGGGCCTGCACCTTCAGGGCCTTGCCATGGAGGTAGCGAATGCCCAAGGCCTGCAGATGGTCCAGCGAGCGGCGCTGGCGGGCACCCCCATCGTCGATGGCGCCACTGAGGATGTACGGGATGGCCATGCGCGCATAGGGCTCCCCGGGTTCCGCACCGACCAATGTGACAGTGGCCAGAGAATCATTTTCGCGCAGGGTTTCAGCCGCGCGCACGCCGGCAGGACCGGCACCGATGATGACAAAATTCATTGCAGTTCACCTTTGTGCATCCGGTCTGGACGCGTTTTCATCACGTTCGCCGAGAGTGGAGCGATGTTTTCAGAGATGCATGGCAATCAAGCCAACGATCTCCATTGCAGTGTAGCGACTATGGTCCTGCACGTCAGCTACCGATGGTGCACTGTCCTTCCGTGCAAGCAGAAAAAACCACCCTCCTTGCGCCCGGTCAAATACAAGTCCTTACCACTGCCGACCGGCGATGTCGGCAGTGGCGTGACCTGAAGCGTTAAGTCATCTGGCGGCCAATCAGAAGGGCGCCCTTGTTCACCAAGGTAGACCATGAAACGAATGCATTTCGCGAAACTGGGGTTGGCCCTTCTTTCTGTCGTGCCCGTGGTGTCCCACGCGGTGCTGGCTTATGCCGCCAAGGAGGTCAACCTGCGGGCCGGACCGGCCAGGGAGTATCCGGTGGTCGCCACGATCTGGCCAGGGGCCGCCCTGTCGGTGGAAGGCTGCCTGGGAGACTACCGTTGGTGCGACGTGGTAGTCGGCTCCAGCCGGGGATGGGTCTATGCCGGCAACATCGTCTACCCTTACCAGGGCACTTACGTGCCCTTGATCAATTACGGGGCCTTGCTCGGTATTGGCGTCACTGCCTTTTTCGTGGGCAACTATTGGGATAACCACTACGTGGGGCGACCCTGGTATCCGCAGCGCAGCTACTGGGTTGCGCGACCTTGGCCGGGCTACGGCCCGGGCGGCTACCCCCCGCGACCGGGGTACCCGCCGCGCCCCGGCTACCGACCTCCAGGAGGCCCTTACCCGCCCGTACCGGGATTCAGGCCGCCGGGAGGCCACCCGCCGCCTGTCGTCGGTGGCGGAGGCGGTCAAAGGCCGCCTCCGGGTGTTGGCGGGGGCAGCGGCGGCCAAAGGCCTCCACCGGGTGCTGGCGGAGGTGGAGGCTGGCAGCGGCCCCCAGCCGGACTTGGCGGCAGCGGCCAACGACCAGGGCAGCCCAGTCAGTTGCCGGCCAGGTAGTTCCCGTGAACGGCTGGGCGAATGTAGGCCGGTATCGCTGGAACTGGCGATGCGTCAGGTGTTGCGTTGTTGTTGCGGGTAAAGGGTGCACATGAAATCGGTAGGCGGCAGAACTTTCTCCCTTTGTCTTTTCCTCTGCCTGCTGGCGCCTCACGCGATTGCCGGGTCTGCGCGCGAGGGTGTCATCGTCGCGCTCAATTGCGCAGACGGAGCCTCGGCTGCGGAGTGCCGCCATCCGCCGCCGGAGCGCAAACCGGCGACCCCAGCGCCCTCCAGGAATTCGGATCCCCATCGCCCTGCGCCACAGCCGGCGCCTGACCGACTGCCAACGGGTGCCGGGGCGGTCCCGCAGCAGCGCTTGATGCAGCCAGCACAGCAGCAATCTCAGCAACAGGCCCAGCAACAGGCCCAGCATGACCGTCAACAGGCACAAAGGGAGCGGCAACAGGACCCTCAGCGGCGCAAACAGCAACCCGCCGACGTTCGCGATCAACCGGGTGTTCAGCAGCGCCAGATCCAGCCAGGCTCGTTCCCGGAGGCTCCGACCCGCTTGGCGCCAGCGGTGCGTCCGCCTGAGCCAATGGTGCCGCCGCAGGCGCAGGCCCAGCCGCGGGCCAACCCGCTGGCGAGCCCGCGGACGCCCCCAGCGGGCATACCGGTTGAGGCCAACAGCGCGGCACGGGGGCAGCCGGTTCAGGCGGTTGCGCCGGGTACCGCAGCACCGAACCTGCCACCCGCCGGTGCCCGCCCGCCAGTCGTGCCGCCTGCGCCGGTTGGGGATCTGCCGTACCGCGGCCCGCCGCCGCTTTCGAGTCAGCCTGCCGGGCCACGGCCGGGAGCAACCGGGTTGTCGCCCGCGGTCCCGCAGCTGCCTCCAGCGGCGACGATTCCGGGGCCGTCGGGCAGCCCGCCCGCCACGCCGGCGGCAGCCCGGGAACTGCAAAGGCCGGGTGTGCCGACCCAGAGCGCTCCCCTGCCCGCAACGGGCCGCCTGTCGCCCGCAAGTCCTTCGCAAGTGGGCCAGGCGGTCACCGTGGATGGCGCCACCACGGTGGCGCCACGCGGTCCTCGTGGTGGTTTCGACATCAGCCGTCAGGGACCCGATGGCGCGCGCACCGTGATCACGCAGTCCCTGCGCCCGGACGGGAGCAGGCGGGTCGTCGGCTACCGGCAGATTGAAGACGGCCGAACCGGGACGACCACCAGGATTTATGGCGACGGTCGCCGTGTGGTCTGGGGTCGTGATTTCGAGCAGCGCTCGATCGGCAACGGGGTCGACTTCGTGACGCGTCAGGATGGCCGGCGCGAGGCTACGCTGCCCGACGGCCGGCCGGTCTACCGGGATCGTTTCACCACCTTCAAGGATCTCTCCGGCGAACCGCGCAGAATGATTGAACGCACCCGCTACACGCGATGGTGGAAGGGGCGTCCGGTTTACGAGACACGGCCGGTCGTGCGGTACTACGATGCCGGCTTTTTCTACGGCGCGCCGGTGGCCTATTACCGGCCCCGCCCGTTGCCGCCAGCCTATATTGCCATCTATGTCGTTCCTTTCCCTGTGCCGTTGCCCGCCGTGGCGTTTGGCATGGTGGACGAATGGGTGGCGTTTGCTTCCACGCCGCGGGCCTACACCGATCCCGCGGTGTTGATGGGCGACATGCAGATCTGGTCCGGTTTCGAGGAGGGCCGGGCCTATTCCGCGCCTTGGTCTGGCACCTCTCTGTATGGATCGCCGCAGGCGGCTTCGGTGCGAAGTGCCATGGTTCAGATGCAGCAGCAGGCTGCCAGCCAAACCGAGGGCAGCCCCTTCAACCCGCAACAGCCCGGCAGCTTGGATCTTGGTTCCCCGTTTGGCTACGAAGGAGCCCCCAGCCCGGGTGCGGCCGTGTCGGTCTCGGAGGAGGTGCGCCTGCGGGTTCGGGAGCAGGTTCGCTCGACCGTGGCTTTGCTGCAGGCGGGCACGCCGCTGACATTGGGCGGGGTGCTGGCGGCGCCGGATGCCGCCGCTTACCTGTTCCAGACGGCGCAGCCCCTGGTGGTCTCCGAACTGTCCGGGGGTGGCGAATGCTTCCTGAACACCGGCGATCTGATCGGTTTTTACAGCTTGCCCGACGAAGCCAGCGGCTTTGCCATGATGACGGTTGTGGCCAGCGGTCCGGGCAGTTGTTCACCGCGCAGCGTGGTGCCGGTGTCCCTGAGCGACCTGCAGGAGATGCTCAACGGCTTCGCCGAACGCGCAGAGGACAACCTGCAGCGGGTCCTTTCCTGCACTGCATCAGGATCCTGCTGAGCCGGGCTTCGGATCTCAGGCAGTGGGTGGCGCGCTTGACGCTGCCGCCGTCTGCGGCATTTCCCCGCCCAGCGCATCGATCAGGTCGGGAATCAGCTTGCCCAGCTCGCCCGTGGCAATCGCGACATCGGCATCAAAGCCGTCTTCCTTGCCGGCCGAGGTACCTTCGAAGACCCCCTCCAGAAAGCTGATCTTCTTCAGCTGCAAGGCCTCGGTCAGCACGAAGGCGACGCGGCCGTCCCAGCTCAGCGCCAGCGTCACGGGCAATTTGCCTTGCGCCACGTGGTGGCGGATCTCGTCGTTGAGCAGGTTGTGGCGGGTGAACTTCACCACCGACTTTTCCTCGTCGTTGGACTTCAGCTCGCACTCGCGCTCCACGCTCAGGCGCAGCGGCCATTCTTCGGGCGATGCGGCGGTCAGCCATTGCGTCATGGCGACCTGGGGCGAGACCATCGTCTGCAGCAGTGTCAGCGGCAGGCCCGGCAGGGCGCTGACCAGCGCGGTGATCACTTCGTCGGCCTTCGCCTGACTGCCAGCGTCCGTCATCAGCAGTCGTGATGCCAGGTCGATCCAGACCTGCACCGACGACTGCTTGGTGAATGCCATTGGCAGCAAGGCCAGCAGGGCATCGTCGCGGATGTCCTTGATCTCGCGCTTGCCAGGCTTGCGTCCGGTGGTGGCTTCGATGTGCTCGATCTGTTCCTGCGCCTTGCGCTTGACGACGGAGCCCGGCACGGCCTTGGTCTCGATCTGCAGCTTGAGGATGCGCTGGCCGCCGATCGATTCGACCAGGGCGCCGTGCTTCTCGCCGCGCGGCTCGATCCAGCCGATCGACTTTTGCTGGGTGGCGCCGCATTCGACAAAGCGCGCCGGCGCCAGGGCTTCTTCCATGTGTTCGACCGTGGCGGACCAGTCGGGCCCGATGCGGTAGACGATGAGGTTCTTGAACAAGGGCTTCCTTGGGGTTGGGGAAAATGGAGAAAACAGGGCTGGCCCGGCTCGCACCGGGCGGGGGCGCATCTTAGTGGATCGGCGGGGCCCGTCAGCGGCTGTTCAGGGCGCCGGAGGTGTCTGAAAACGGAAAATATGAAGAAAAATTGCCACTTTCCGTCGTCAAATGGTCTTATTCTGCTATGAAAAACATAGCTGTCTTGAGGCCAAGAATCGTCAGCGCCAGGGAGCCCAGGAGATGCAGCGCGGCCGTGCCCGCCGCCAGAGCGTAGCGCTGGAGTTGGATCATGCCCACCACCTCGGCGCTGAAGCTGGAAAACGTGGTCAGTGCGCCCAGGAAGCCGGTGACCAGTGCGAGGCGCCAGACCGGATCGAGCTCGGGCAGGTTGTTGAACACTGCCACGCACACACCCACCAGGTAGCCCCCGATCAGGTTGGCCGCCAGCGTGCCCCAGGGCAGCGGCGCGGCGGCGGTGTTGAGCCACAGGCCCAGGCCCCAGCGGGTCAGCGCGCCGACGCAGGCTCCCACGCAGATCGCGATCACTTGCAGCATGAAGCTTCCAGACTTTGACGGGACAATACAGCCATGACTGTACCCGTGATGCAAACCCCGACCGAGATTTCGCAGCGTCTGCTGACGCCCGGGCAGGCGCCGTTCATGGGCGTCGTGATGCTGGATACCCGTTTTCCCCGGCCCGTGGGCGACCTCGGTAACCTGGCCACCTGGCCGGTTCCGGTGAACATCCGCGTGGTGCGCGGCATCTGGCCCGACAAGGTGGTGCAGTCGGCCGCCGGCCTTCATGCGGGCAGGGTGGGGCCTGCGTTCGCTTCGGTGGTTCGCGCGCTGGTGCGTGAAGGCGCGGCCGCCATCACCACCACCTGCGGCTTCCTGGTACTGCTGCAGAAGGAATTGCAGGCCGCCACCAAGGTGCCGGTCATCACGTCCAGCCTGATGCTGCTGCCAAAGCTGCTGGCCGCGCAGCCGCGCGTGGGCGTGCTGACCATCAGCGCGACGAGACTGGGCAAGGAGCACCTGCGCGCCGCCGGCGTACCGCGCGAGCGGCTGGGCGATGTGGTCGTTCAGGGCGTGGACCCGAAGGGCGAATTTGCCACGCGCATCCTGGGCAATCAGCCCGAACTGGATCTGGCGCTGGCGCGCGCCGATGTGGTGGCCGCAGCGGTGGCGCTGAAGGCGCGCGAGCCAACGCTGACCGATGTGGTGCTGGAATGCACCAACATGCCGCCGTACCGTGATGCGATCACTGAGGTGACCGGCCTGAAGACCTGGTGCCTGCTGGATGACGAACGGCTGTTCAGGCCTTTTCAGGCGTTGCGGGAGCCGTATCCGTGCAGCCGCTGACCAATTCGTTCGCTCGCGGATTCCCCGTGCAGGCGCGCCGGCGGGGCTCAGGCGCTCATCTTCTGCGGCAGCCTAGTGACGATGCTTCGGAACGGAACTGATGGATTACACTATTTTGTGCTATTCAGAGTGAGAGGCTCTTTGTCGGCGCTGCCGATCCGAAATTTGCCATCTCTTTTCGGATTTTTGTGGTCGTATTGGGACAGAGGTGGCAGTAGTTATGTGAAATTGTGATTCGGAATTGAATTCGGCCTTCACGTACCATCATCAATCTAAGCGATAGGTTATCAATGCGTTATGTTCTTGGATGCTTAATTTGCGTGACGTATCCCGGCATGTTGGTCGCCCAGCAAAGTCACGTTCAGGCCTTGCCTTCAGCGGTAAACCCGCTGCAAGTTGGCAAGATGGCGGTCGCACTTCCTCCCGGCGATTGGCGGGTGCTAAATCAACGGGAAGCTCGCGTCAACATGACGAGTGGTCCGGGCTCCTCCACCGAGACGAAATATCTGATTCGCGTCAACGAAAAAAATCAATGGGTGGGCGCGATCTCTGTTGCTGCAACAAAGCACAGTGGTGTCGTAACTGATTGGACCGACTCAGTCTGCAATCGCACCGACATGCTCTGGATAAAGCAAACTGATGGGAACTTTAAATTTCCAGCATGCTTGTTTATCAATCATTCCCATCCAGTTTGGACCAATGTGCCAAATAACGAGTTTGATAAAACAATTTTTGATTGGTATCGAGTAAACAAGATAGAGTTGCCAAAAACTGCGCTTGCAGTCGGCTACCGTAAATACTTTTCGGGAGATTATGTAACTGTACGATTCGATATTAATCCAGAACTCGTTGGGTTTTCCCCGGATACGGGAAATTCAAGGGCAAGCAGTCAGTGGCACCCCGACTTGATTAAGGAAGACGCAGGAAAAGTAAGATACGTGGACGCTTTGCAAAAATGGGCAGAAACCATGGAAATTCCCTATCGAAATTCCCTGAGGAGCGGCTCACCCGGCGACAATAAGCTGGGTCTTTGGCCTGAAAGCAGATAACATCCCTCAAATTATCAGGCTGCAAAAATACTGATTTCTGCGTCAAGACTCGATGAATATGACGGCTACTAAGTCGATCCTGAAGATCCTCGAAACCCGTATGAATGCTAGATTTGCAGGGTAAATGCCATCGCGGTTAGCTCTCAGGAACCGAAAATTTCTGATTCAGAAACTGCGAGTTCTTGAGTGAGTTCTGAAAAACCAGCCATTGACCGATGATTTCTTCCGCAGGCGCCTCGATCAGATGATCAACAAGAGTCATCCATTGGCCGCTTCAGCATCACGGTGATGGATCTGGCAGCACTGTCGCGCGCCGATGTGGCTACCGCTGCTTTGCCCCTGAACGCGCGAGAGCCCTCTTGGCTGCCTTTCCAGGATGCGTTCACCTAGGCAACGGGCTTGAAGAGCTGATCCTTGCTCGATGACGAGCGTCTGATTCGCGCCAGCAAGAGCGCTCCGGTTGCGGGGACTATCGCGCCATCTGCTGCGGCAGCCAGGTCGCGATCTGGGGCATGAACCACAGCAGCAGCACCATTACGACCATGAGGATGAAGAAGGGCAAGGTGACGCGGGCAATGTAGGTGATTTCTTTCTTGGTCATGCCCTGGAGCACGAACAGGTTGAAACCCACCGGCGGCGTGATCTGGGCGGCCTCGACCACGATGACGATGAAGATACCGAACCAGAGCAGGTCGATGCCAGCCGATTGCACGGTCGGCAGGATCACACCCATCGTCAGCACGACCATAGATATGCCGTCCAGGAAGCAGCCCAGCACGATATAGAAGGCCGACAGCACCAGGATCAGCATGAACGGGCTCAAGCCCAGCGAGCTCACGTACTCCGCCAGATGACGAGGCAGGCCGATGTAGCCCATGCTCAGCGTCAGGAACGAGGCACCGGCGAGGATCAGGGCGATCATGCAGTACAGGCGCGTGGCGCCCATCAACGAATCCTTGAACGTCGCCCAGCTCAGCGACCGCTGCACCGCCGACAGCACAAAGGAGCCCATCACGCCCACGGCCGCGGCCTCGGTTGCGGTGGCAATGCCGGTATAGATGCTGCCCAGCACGGCGGTGATCAGGCCGACCACCGGAATCAGGTGGCGCGACTCGTAGAGTTTTTGCATGAAGGTGTACTGCTCGCGCGTCGGTGGAATCTTGCCCGGGTTCATCAGCGACCAGACGATCAGGTAGCCGCTGAACATCGAGGCGAGCAGCAACCCAGGCAGCACGCCGGCCACAAAGAGCTGCGAAATCGAGACTTCGGCTGTCACACCGTAGACGATCATGATGATGGACGGTGGAATCAGGAGACCCAGCGTGCCAGCGCCCGCGAGCGAGCCGATGATCTGGTCCTGCGGATAGCCGCGCTCAGTCAGCTCAGGAAGGGTCATCTTGCCGATGGTGGCGCAGGTGGCAGCGCTGGAGCCAGAGACCGCGGCAAAGATGGTGCAACCGATGACGTTGGTGTGCAGCAAGCGGCCTGGCAGCCAGTTCACCCAGGGCGCCAGTCCCTTGAACATGCTCTCGGACAGCTTGGTGCGAAACAGGATTTCGCCCATCCAAATGAACAGCGGCAGTGCGGTTAATGTCCAGCTCGACGAGGAGCCCCAGATCGTCACCGCCATCGCGTCGCCGGCAGGGCGGCTGGAGAACAATTCCATGCCGATCCAGGCCACGCCGGCGAGGGTGAGGCCGATCCACACGCCGCTGCCCAGGATCAGGAACAGCGACAAGACCAGCAAGGCGGTGATGCCGACTTCACTCATGGGACTACCTGTTTCTATTCGTTGTGAAGGGCTTCGTCGCTGGTGACGACCTCGCGCTGGCCGCACAATTCCATGACCAACTCGTCAACAAAGGCGATCAGCAGCACCAGCGTGCCCAGCGCCATGCCAATCTGGGGAATCCACAGCGGCGTGGCATCGTTGCCCGTGGAGATGTCGTGGAAGTCCCAGGATTGCCAGGCCAGCTTGATGCTGTAGAAACAGAACAGCCCGGACAGCAGCACGGCGGCGCACAGGCTCCAGATTTCCAGCGCACGCTTGGTGCCTGGCGACACCGCGTTCAATAGCAGGGTGACGCGGATGTGCTCGTTCTTCTTCAAGGTATGGGCCAGTGCCAGGAAACCGGCACCGGCCATACAGTAGCCTGCGTACATGTCGGTGCCGCGGAAATTGAGGGACACGTAGCGATCCAACATGCCCAGCACGACCATCAGCAGCGTGCCGATCATCATGAACGCAGCCAGCCAAGCGGCCGCGTCATACAGTTTGTCGAGCGCGGCGCGCATGCAATAGCTGGCTTATTTCTTGCGGTAAGCAGCGACCAGGGCCTGGCCGTCGGGCCCCGCCTTCTTTTCCCAGTCCGCCAGCATGATGGCGCCCACCTGTTTCAGGTCGGATGCGAGCTTGGGCGAGGGCGGCAGGATTTTCATGCCCTTCTTGGTCAGTTCGGCTTTGTACCAGTCGTTTTTCTCGGCGCTCAGCTTCCAGCCACGCGCCTCGGCCTCCGCCGCAGCCTTTGTGACGGCAGTCTGCGTGGCCGGGTCCAGCGCATTGAAGGCTTTCAGGTTCACGATGACCGCGTTCTTGGGCAGCCAGGCCTGGGTGTCATACCAGTACTTCACCGACTCGTAAATCTTGCTGTCGTAGCCGGTCGAGCCGGAGCTCATCATGCTGTCCACCACGCCTGTGGCAAAGGCTTGGCTGACTTCGGCTGCCTGGATGGTGACCGGTTGCGCACCGATCAGTTCGGCCATCTTGGCCGTGGCGGGGCTGTAGGCGCGCCACTTCACGCCGCGCATGTCGGCCACCGAGGCGATTTCCTTCTTGACATACAAGCCCTGGGGCGGCCACGGAACGGCGTACAGCAGCTTCATGCCCTGCGCATTCAGGATCTTGTCCAGGAACGGCTTCTGGGCCTCATACAGCTTCTTGCTTTCGGCAAAGCTCGTTGCCAGGAAGGGAATGCCATCGGCACCGTAGATCGGGTTTTCGTTCTCGAAGTTCACCAGCAGGACTTCACCGATCTGCGCCTGTCCGCCTTGCACCGCACGCTTGATCTCGGGGGCCTTGAACAGCGAGGCATTCGCATGCACCGTGATCTTCAATTTGCCGCCGGTGGCCGCGTCCACATCCTTGGCGAACTGCGTGATGTTCTCGGTATGGAAGTTGGTGGCCGGGTAGGCGGCAGGCAGGTCCCACTTGGTCTGGGCAAAGCTGCCGGTGGCGCTGAAGGCCAGGACGATGGCGGTGGTGGAAAACAGGCGTCGCTTCATGGTGAGGGGCTCCTAGAACAGGCAAGTTGACGGTGGAAAGACTGTAGTGCCGACGGGGTGGATGATGATCGGTGTTTTCCCTTAATGTCAACAAAACGTTGATAAATTGTTTTTGATCTACCTACAATTCGCCTCTTGCAATATCGGTGCCAGACCGGACGGAGCGGCAGCGTCTTCGTCACGCTGTCGTTCCGCCCCGTGGTAACGCCATTGCCTCATCCAGGAGTCCGGTCATGCCGAAGAAGTCCGTCCCCGCCGCCGACGCACCCGCCGCCCGTTCGGCCGCAGCGTCGCCCATCGTGTCGTCGGCGCACCTGGTCTCGCCCCAGAGCGCGGAACTGAGCGAGTTCGAGTTCGGCCTGATCGTCGCTGGCAATGCCTTTCACCGCTGGATCACGCACTGCATGAGTGCGGCCGGACTGAAAGACCTCACGCCGCTGGACGTGCTGGTGCTGCACCACGTCACTCACCGGGCGCGCGACAAGCGCCTGGCCGACATCTGCTTCATCATGAACGTGGAAGACACGCACCTGATCAACTATTCGCTCAAGAAACTGCTGAACCTCGGCGTGGTGGTGGGCAGCAAGAACGGCAAGGAGGTGACCTATGCCTCCACCGAGCTCGGGCGTGGCCATGTGCAGCGCTATCGGGAGATCCGCGAGGCCTGCCTGATCAACGCGCTCAAGGCCGACGACGGCCTGAACCGCGACATCGGCGAACTGGCGCGGCTGTTGCGCGTGTTGTCCGGCATGTACGACCAGGCCGCGCGGGCAGCGGCGTCGTTGTGACGCGTTTTTTGATTCAAATTGGCATCATCCCAGCGTCTTTCGGTCATTGTGAGCTATTGATTTATGACTAACCCTGCATTTCCTGATTCCACCGCAGTCGCTGGCAACCGCTGGCAATTCTGGATCGATCGCGGCGGCACCTTCACCGACGTGGTGGGCCGGCGGCCGGAGCCGGACGGCAGCTACACACTCGTCACGCACAAGCTGCTCAGCGACAACCCCGAGCAGTACCGCGACGCGGCGGTGGCCGGCATCCGCCACCTGCTGGGCCTGCTGCCCGGGCAGCCGGTGACGCCTGCAATGGTCGAGTGCGTGAAGATGGGCACGACGGTCGCCACCAACGCGCTGCTGGAGCGCAAGGGCGAGCCCACGCTGCTGGTCACCACGCGCGGGTTTCGCGACGCGCTGCGCATCGCTTACCAGAACCGCCCGCGCCTGTTCGACCGGCGCATCGTGCTGCCCGAACTGCTGTACAGCCGCGTGATCGAGGCCGAGGAACGCGTCGGCGCGCAAGGCGACGTGGTGCAGTCGCTCGATGAAGGCCATCTGCGCGCGCAGTTGCAGGCCGCATTTGACGCCGGCCTGCGCAGCGTGGCCATCGTCTTCCTGCACGGCTACCGCTTCACCGCGCACGAACAGGCGGCCGCGCGCATCGCCCGGGAGGTGGGCTTCACCCAGGTCAGCACCAGCCACCAGACCAGCCCGATGATGAAGTTCGTCAGCCGGGGCGACACGACGGTGGTCGATGCCTACCTGTCGCCCATCCTGCGCCGGTACGTGGAGCAGGTGGCCGGCGAGATGCCGGGCGTGAAGATTTTTTTCATGCAGTCCTCCGGGGGCCTGACCGACGCACACGCCTTTCAGGGCAAGGACGCGATCCTGTCCGGCCCGGCCGGCGGCATCGTCGGCATGGCCCGCACCGCCGAACTGGCCGGCATGGAGCGCGTGATCGGCTTTGACATGGGCGGCACCTCCACGGACGTATCGCACTTTGCCGGCGAGTTCGAACGCGAGTTCGAGACGCAGGTGGCTGGCGTGCGCATGCGCGCCCCGATGATGAGCATCCACACCGTGGCGGCCGGTGGCGGCTCCATCCTGCAGTTCGACGGCGCACGTTTTCGCGTGGGCCCGCAGAGCGCGGGCGCCAACCCCGGCCCGGCCAGCTACCGGCGCGGCGGCCCGCTGGCCGTGACCGACGCCAACGTGATGGTCGGCAAGATCCAGCCGGCGTACTTTCCCAGGGTGTTTGGCCATGGCGCCGACGAGGCTCTCGATGGGGACGTGGTGAAGGCGAAGTTTGCCGTGCTGGCCGCCCAGACCGGCCGTGCGGCGGAGGATGTGGCGGAAGGCTTCATCCAGATCGCGGTGCAGCAGATGGCCAACGCGATCAAGAAGATTTCGGTGGCGCGCGGCTACGACGTGACGCGCTACACCCTCCAGTGCTTCGGCGGCGCGGGTGGGCAGCATGCCTGCCTGGTGGCCGACGCGCTGGGCATGACGCGCGTGCTGGTGCATCCGCTGGCCGGCGTGCTGAGCGCCTACGGCATGGGCCTGGCCGACCAGAACGTGATTCGCGAGCAGGCGGTCGAGTTGAAGCTGGCGCTGGATGCGCTGCCAGAGATCGCTGCGAAGCTCGACGCCCTGGCCGCGGCTGCAGGGGGCGAACTGGCCCGGCAGCAGGCGAGTGCGGGTGCCATCACGACGCACCGGCGCGTGCATGTGCGCTACGAGGGCAGCGACTCGGCGCTGGTCGTCGGTTGGCCTGAGCCCGGTGCCGGCGCCAGCTCGCCGGTGGAACTGCTCGCGGCCATCACCGCCGGCTTCGAAGCCGCCTACCGCCAGCGCTTTGCCTTCCTGATGCAGGGCAAGGGCCTGGTCGTGGAGGCGGTGTCGGTCGAGGCCGTGGTGGCGGGCGACGCGCCTGCCGAACCGCGCCATGCCTTGCACCCGCCGCGCGAAGTGCCGCGCCGCAGCACCGTGCCGGTGTATTCCGGTGGCCGGTGGTTTGATGCTGCGCTGGTCGTGCGTGAGGACCTGCGCCCCGGCGACGTGATTCCTGGCCCCGCCATCATTGCTGAGCAGAACGCCACCACCGTGGTCGAGCCCGGCTGGGAAGCGGCGCTGACGGCGCTGGACCATCTGGTGCTGGAGCGCCGCGAAGCCCGGGCCGTGACCTACGCCGCCGGCACCACCGCAGACCCGGTGCTGCTGGAGGTGTTCAACAACCTGTTCATGAACATCGCCGAGCAGATGGGCCTGCAGCTGCAGAACACCGCCTACTCGGTCAACATCAAGGAGCGGCTGGACTTCAGCTGCGCGCTGTTCGATACCGACGGCCACCTGATCGCCAACGCGCCGCACATGCCGGTGCACCTGGGCAGCATGGGTGAGAGCATCAAGACCGTCATTCGCGAGAACGCGGGCACGATGCAGCCCGGGGACGTCTATGTGCTGAACGACCCGTACCACGGCGGTACGCACCTGCCGGACATCACCGTCATCACGCCGGTGTACCTCGGCGACGCTGCCCAGCCGACTTTCTATGTGGGCAGCCGCGGTCACCATGCCGACATCGGCGGCACCACGCCGGGTTCGATGCCGCCGTTCTCCACCCGCATCGAGGAAGAGGGCGTGCAGATCAACAACGTCAAGCTGGTGGATCGCGGCGTGCTGCGCGAGGCGGAAATGATCGCGTTGCTGCAAAGCGGTGAGTATCCGTCGAGAAACCCACAGCAGAACATGGCCGACCTGAAAGCGCAGATCGCCGCCAATGAAAAAGGCGTGCAAGAACTGCGCAAGATGGTGGACCAGTTCGGCCTGGACGTGGTGCAGGCCTACATGCGCCACGTGCAGGACAACGCCGAGGAGTCGGTGCGCCGGGTCATCACGCGCCTGAAGGATGGCGCCTTCACGCTACCGTTGGACAACGGCGCGCAGATCCAGGTGGCCATCCGCGTCGACGCTGCCAGCCGCAGCGCCGAGATCGACTTCACCGGTACCAGCCCCCAGCAGACCAACAACTTCAATGCCCCTACGGCGGTCTGCATGGCGGCAGTGCTGTATGTGTTCCGCACGCTGGTGGACGACGACATTCCGCTCAACGCCGGCTGCCTGAAACCCCTGCACGTCATCATCCCGCCGGGCTCCATGCTCAACCCGAATCCGCCGGCCTCGGTGGTGGCGGGCAACGTGGAAACCTCCACCTGCATCACCAACGCGCTGTTCGGCGCCCTGGGCGTGATGGCCGGCAGCCAGCCGACCATGAACAACTTCACCTTCGGCAATGCTCGCTACCAGTACTACGAGACGATTTCGGGCGGCAGCGGGGCCGGCGGCGTGTTCGATGCGGCGGGCCTGCTGAACGGCGGCTTCAATGGGACCAGCGTCGTGCAGACGCACATGACCAATTCGCGCCTGACCGACCCGGAGGTGCTGGAATTCCGCTTTCCGGTGCGCCTGGACAGCTACGAGATCCGCCAGGGATCGGGCGGTGCGGGGCGCTGGACCGGTGGCAACGGCGGCGTGCGCCGCGTGCGCTTCCTGGAGGCGATGACGGCCAGCATCCTGTCCAACGGCCGGGTGCATCCGGCCTTCGGCCTGGCCGGTGGCCAGAGCGGCGCGCCGGGCATCAACCGCGTGGTGCGCGCCGACGGCCGCGTCGAGACGTTGGCCCACATCGGCAGCGCCGAGATGCTGCCGGGCGATGTGTTCGAGATCCACACCCCCGGCGGCGGCGGCTTTGGTGCTGCGGACGAGAAACCATGATCGAAATGGGCTCATCCCAGCGCCAAATGGTCACGGATCGCTATGAAACAAGGAGTTGATCGTGGATCCGATGCTGGACAACTACCGCTTGCTCGCGCGCTACAACACGTGGTTCAACGCCCGCCTGTTTGACGCCTGCGAGTGCCTGGACGACGCGGCCCGCAAGGCACCACGCGGCGCGTTTTTCGGCTCCATCCACGCCACGCTGAACCATCTGCTCTGGGGCGACACGATGTGGCTGGGGCGCTTTGCGGCACAAGGGGAGGCGTCTGATGCCTTGCCCGCCGGCCTGCTCGCGCTGCCCGCGGGCGCCCGCCACGAGACCGAACTGCATGCCGACTGGGCGGCGCTGCGCGCCCAGCGCGAGCGGCTGGACGCCGCGATCGAAGCCTGGCTGGCCGCGCTGCCGGCGGACTTCCCGCAGAGCACCATGCGCTACAGCAACACAAAGGGTGTGCAGCGAGAACATCCGATGTGGCAGGCGTTGACGCATTTTTTCAACCATCAGACGCACCACCGGGGCCAGGTCACGACGCTGCTCATGCAGGCGGGCGTGGACGTGGGGGTGACCGATCTGATCGCCCTGGTCTGACGACTATCAATGGTGTAGCGCCTGATGACCCTTTCGCGCTGGGGAGCGGCCAAAAAGACATGAAAAAACCCGCGCGAGGCGGGTTTTCAGGTCGGCCCCGCGCTGACGGGGCCTGAAGCGGGCCAACGAGGGCTTACTTCTTGGCCGGGGCGCTGGCAGCGCTGGCGACCGGCTTGGCGGCGTCGGCGGGTTTGGCAGCGGGCTTCTCGTCTTTCTTGCTGTCCTTGGCCTTGGCATCATCAGCCTTCTTGGCGGTGGCATCGGCCTTGGCCTTCTTGTCCGCTTCAGCCTTCGCCTTCTTCTCGTCGTCGGCCTTGGCCTTCGCTTCAGCCTTGGCCTTCTTGTCGGCTTCCTTCTTGGCAGCAGCTTCGGCCTTCGGGTCGGCTTTCATGTCCTTGGCCGGTGCGGATGCCGCAGCGGCGGCCGGCTTGGCATCGGCCTTCTTCTCGTCGGCCTTGGCAGCAGGCTTGGCGTCCTTCGCGGCCGGCTTCTCATCCTTCTTGGCCGGGGCCGCAGCGGCGCCGCTGAAGGTGGCGCCGTTGACGGTCAGGCCTTCAGAAGAGAACTTGGCAGCGTTGCCTTCGCCCACGCCCTGCACGCGCGTGATGAAGTCGTTCCAGTCCTTGTAGTTGCCTTTCTTGCGCTCGTCGATGATCTTGGTCGAAATGGCGGGGCCGATGCCCTTGATCCCGTCAAGTTCGGCGGCGGTGGCCTTGTTCACATCCACTGCGGCGAAGGTCGCAGCGGCGTACAGCATGGCCACGATGGCCAGAATCTTCTTCAACATGGGGGTGCTCCTCGGTCATGAAAAACCCGGCGAACTTACCGGGTCCTGCCTATAACGGGCGTCGGACGCAGACCGTTGACGCCGTGGGCGTCACGGCCTCAGAGTTCTTCGACCCGCCGCGGGGGGTAGCTGTCCCAGGCCTGGCAGCCGGGGCACTGCCAGAAATGATCCTTGGCCTCGAACCCACAGGCGGCACAGCGGTAGCGGCTCAGGGGCTTGACAGCATGGTCCAGCGCACGCTGGACCAGCGGATGGAACTGGTCGTGCTCCAGCTTTTCGCCGGCGATCCAGCGGGCCGCAGCGATCAGCGAGGGCTCGTGCTCCAGATGGCGGATGTAGCCCTCGCGGCCTTCGCCACTGCTGGCCGCTTCCAGACGGACGATCGCTTCCATCGTGTCCAGCGCGGGCACCTGCTCGTAGCTGGTTCGCAGCAGGGCCAGCGCGGCTGCCGCCTGATTGCAGGCCAGCGCAGTCTCCGCCAGCGACACCGCGACCAGCGGTGTGGCGCCAGGCACGGCCTGCATCAATGCCTGAAGGGTTTTCAGTGCCGCATCGTCCTGGCCGTGGCTGCGCTGCAGCGCGGCCAGCTGGATGCGCGGGCGGGCGGATTGCGGGGCGTCCCCGATGGCCTGCCCGAGCAGCCGGGTCGCCCCTTCGTGATCGCCTGCCGTGGTCAGCGCGGCGGCCTGCTCGCACAGGTAATGCGCCAGCCGCCCGGCAAAGCTGGCCTCGCCCGAGGCCTCCAGCTTGTGCGCCACCTCGGCGGCCTGGGGCCACTCGCGTGAGCGCTCGTAGATGGCCAGCAAGGCCAGGCGGGCCTGGGTTTCGAACGGGGTGTTTTCCAGCTTGCGCAGCGCGTCTTCCGCGCGGTCCAGCAGGCCGGCCTTGAGGAAGTCCAGTGCCAGCGCATGCTGGGCGCGCACGCGGTCGGCCGGTGGCAGGTCGCCGCGCGAGAGCAGGTGTTCATGGACACGCACGGCGCGGTCGTATTCGCCGCGGCGGCGGAACAGGTTGCCCAGGGCGAAATGCAGCTCCGAGGTGTCGGGGTCGCTCTGGACGGCCTCGATGAAGGCATCGATCGCCTGATCCTGTTGCTCGTTGAGCAGGAAGTTCAGGCCCTTGAAGTAGGCCTTGGGCGCTCGGCGGTTTTCCACCCGGAGCTGGCGCAGGTCAAAGCGCGACGCGAGCCAGCCCAGCATGAAGGCCAGCGGCAGGCCGAGCAGGATCCAGACGATGTCAAAGTCCATGTTCGGCCGGATGGGTTGCGGTGGGCTGGGCCGACGGCTGGCCGGGCGCCTGCATCGGAGCACGTTGCGCCGCCTTGCGGTGCTTCCACCAGCGCGGAACCATGCCCAGCACGCCGATGGCCACGCCCGCCGTGAAGGCGGCCAGCACCACCAGCACGAGCGGCGCGCGCCATTGCGTGCCAAAGAAAAAGTGCACGCTGGCGTCCTGCTGGTTGTTCAGCGCAAAGGCGAAAAGGGTAAAAAAAATGGCTGCCTTAAGCATCCACTTAAGCAGCCACAAGAGTTTCTTCATGGGTCCCCCCGGTGACGGATCGATTCTACCGGTGGCCCTGACGGTCAAGGAGGGTGGCGCAGCATGGCCGCGCCAGTTTGACTCAGTCGGGTTTGCCGCTGTTGAGTTCGGCGGTACGCCGGTCCACGGCTTCGCGCAGGGCCTTGCCCGGCTTGAAGTGTGGCACGCGCTTTTCCGGGATCGCCACGCTCTCGCCCGAGCGCGGATTGCGCCCGATGCGTGGGGGCCGGCGGTTGATCGAGAAGCTGCCGAATCCGCGGATTTCGATGCGATGCCCGCGCACCAGGGCGTCGCTCATGGCGTCCAGAATGGCTTTCACGGCGAACTCGGCATCGCGGTGGGTCAACTGGCTGAAACGGGCGGCCAGTTCTTCAACGAGGTCGGAGCGGGTCATCGTGCCGGTGCGGGTCAGGGAGCAGGAAGGACGCGAAAAGGGACAGAGCCTCCGTGCGGGGCGCTCCGCGAGGGAGCGCCGGGCCGGCGGGATCTGTCCCGGTCAGCGCAGCTTACTTTTCGTTGTTGTCCAGCTTGGCGCGCAGCAGCGCACCCAGGCTGGTCGTGCCGGCGTTTTCACGCGCCGACTGCTGGCTCAGGCTCTGCATGGCTTCGTTCTGGTCGGCCATGTCCTTGGCCTTGATCGACAGCTGGATGTTGCGGGTCTTGCGATCCACGTTGACCACCACGGCCGTGACTTCGTCGCCTTCCTTGAGCACGTTGCGGGCATCTTCCACGCGATCGCGGGAGATTTCGCTGGCGCGCAGGTAGCCGATGATGTCTTCGCCCAGATCGATCTCGGCGCCGCGGGCGTCAACCGTCTTGACCTTGCCGGTCACGACCTGGCCCTTGTCATTCACCGACACGAAAGTGGTGAACGGATCCTGGTCGAGCTGCTTGATGCCCAGGGAGATGCGCTCGCGGTCCACGTCCACGGCCAGCACCAGGGCTTCGACTTCCTGGCCCTTCTTGTAGTTGCGCACGGCGGCTTCGCCCGGCTCGTTCCAGGACAGGTCGGACAGGTGCACCAGGCCGTCGATGCCGGCGGCAAGACCCACGAACACGCCGAAGTCGGTGATCGACTTGATCGGGCCCTTGACGCGGTCGCCGCGCTTGGTGTTCTGCGCGAATTCCTGCCACGGGTTGGCCTTGCACTGCTTCATGCCCAGGCTGATGCGGCGCTTGTCTTCGTCGATCTCCAGGACCATGACTTCGACTTCGTCGCCCAGCGTCACGAGCTTGCTCGGGGCGATGTTCTTGTTGGTCCAGTCCATCTCGGAGACGTGCACCAGGCCTTCGATGCCGGGCTCAAGTTCCACGAACGCGCCGTAGTCGGCGATGTTGGTGATCTTGCCGAACATGCGCGTGCCTTGCGGGTAGCGGCGGTTCACGCCCATCCAGGGGTCATCGCCCATCTGCTTGAGACCCAGCGACACGCGGTTCTTCTCGGTGTCGAACTTGAGGATCTTGGCGGAGATTTCCTGGCCGGCCTGAACGACTTCGCTCGGGTGGCGGACACGGCGCCAGGCCATGTCGGTGATGTGCAACAGGCCGTCGATGCCGCCGAGGTCCACGAACGCGCCGTATTCGGTGATGTTCTTGACCACACCACGCACCACGGAACCTTCCTTGAGGGTTTCCATCAGCTTGGCGCGCTCTTCGCCCATGCTGGCTTCCACCACGGCGCGGCGGCTCAGCACCACGTTGTTGCGCTTGCGGTCGAGCTTGATGACCTTGAATTCCAGGGTCTTGTTCTCGTACGGGGACAGGTCCTTGGTCGGGCGGGTGTCCACCAGCGAGCCGGGCAGGAAGGCGCGGATACCGTTGACCAGCACGGTCAGACCGCCCTTGACCTTGCCACTGGTCGTGCCGGTGACGAACTCGCCGGATTCCAGGGCCTTTTCCAGGCTCATCCACGACGCCAGGCGCTTGGCAGTGTCGCGCGACAGGATGGTGTCGCCGTAACCGTTTTCGATGGAGCCGATGGCCACCGACACGAAGTCGCCGACCTGGACTTCGACTTCGCCCTTGTCGTTCTTGAACTCTTCCAGGGGAACGTAGGCCTCGGACTTGAGGCCGGCGTTGACCACCACGAAGCTGTGCTCGATGCGCACGACTTCGGCGGTGATGACTTCGCCCGGACGCATTTCGGTGCGTTGCAGGGATTCTTCAAACAGGGCGGCAAAAGATTCAGACATTGATTTTCCTGATGCGCAGAAACAGGTCGTACGACAGCGGAATGGCCATCGTTTGTTGAGGCTGACTGCGGCGGTTGCTTGCGGGCTTGGCCCGCGGGTTGGGTTGTCGAACCACACAGCCGGTGCGCGTGAGGCGCGGCGGGGGCTGGGTGGGCCAGGGCGAGCGCGGTGAAACGCCTGCCAGCATTTGCAGCGGTTCAGGAAGACCCGAACGGCTGCCTGTCCTGCCACCAGCGCAACACGGTCTCGACCGATTCTTCAATCGTCAAGGCCGAATTGTCCAGTTGCAGGGCATCTGCGGCCGGCTTCAGAGGCGCAACACTGCGGGTTGAATCCCGGGTATCACGCGCTTCCAAGTCGGCGCGAAGACTGTCAAGTGTAGTTGAAATTCCCTTAGAAATCAACTGCTTATGCCGGCGTTCGGCGCGTTGGGCGGCGCTGGCGGTCAGGAAGACCTTCAGCGGCGCCGATGGGAAGATCACGGTGCCCATGTCGCGCCCGTCGGCCACCAGGCCGGGCAGCCTTGAAAAGCCCTGTTGCAGCGCCACGAGCGCGGCGCGCACGGCCGGCATCGTCGAAACCCGGGAGGCGTTCATGCCGCCTTCCTCGCTGCGGATGGCCTCCGTCACATCCGAGCCGTCCAGCAGTACCCGTTCACCCGAAAATGTGACCGGCAACTGCCGGGCCAGATCGGCGATGGCGGGTTCATTCTCAGGCTCCAGGCTTCGTCCGCTGCGCAGGGCCGCGTGCGCGGCCACGCGGTACAGCGCGCCCGAATCCAGGTAGTGGTAGCCCAGGCGTTCGGCGACCTGACCGGCCAGCGTACCCTTGCCCGAGGCGCTTGGGCCATCGACGCAGATCACCGGAATCCGCCCGGGGGCCGCCTGGGCCAGCGCAAACAGCGCCTCGAAGTAGTCCGGAAATGTCTTTGCG
The DNA here is from genome assembly GCF_022705245.1 of Candidatus Skiveiella danica. Taxonomy (NCBI): domain Bacteria; kingdom Pseudomonadati; phylum Pseudomonadota; class Betaproteobacteria; order Burkholderiales; family Comamonadaceae; genus Candidatus Skiveiella; species Candidatus Skiveiella danica. The sequence continues at coordinate 56,125 of NZ_JAKJEW010000026.1, forward strand.
ACACATTTCGGATCTTCGATGCGTACCGGCAGGCCGGCCGGATTGAAGGCTGCGAGCGAAAAACACATGGCAACGCGGTGGTCGTCGTACGTGTGGATGCGGGCTGTCTTCCAGTGGGCGGGCGTGGCTGGCGGGGTGACCCGGATGAAATCGGCGCCTTCTTCCACCGTGGCGCCCAGCTTTCGCAGTTCGTGGGCCATGGCGGCAATCCGATCGGTTTCCTTGACGCGCCAGCTGGCGATATTGCGCAGCGTGGTGGGGCCGTCGGCATAGAGCGCCATCACGCCCAGTGTCATCGCGGCGTCGGGAATGTGGTTGCAGTCGAGGTCGATGGCCTTCAAGGGCCAGGCGCCGCGTGTGATTTCAAGCCAGTTCGGGCCGCTCGTCACGTGTGCGCCCATGGCCTGGGCCGCCTCGACGAAGCGGATGTCACCCTGGATCGATGCCGCCCCCACACCCTGGATGCGGATGCCCTGGCCGTCCGCGCCGGGTGCAACCAGCGCACCGAGGCCGATGAAATAGCTGGCGGACGATGCGTCGGCCTCGACATGGATCTCTCCCGGCGACTGGTAGCGGCTGCCGGCAGGAATGATGAAACGCTGCCAGCCCTCGCGGCGTACGGCAATGCCGAACCGTGCCAGCAGGTTCAGGGTGATCTCGATGTAGGGCTTGGAGATCAGTTCGCCCACCACCTCGATCACGATGTCGCGTGCCGCCTCGCCGTGCATGGAGGCACGATGCCCCGCCAGCGGCAGCGCCATCAGCAGCGCGGTCAGGAACTGGCTGGACACGTCGCCGCGCACGCGAACCGGCGCGTCCAGCCGCAGCGCGGGCTGGCCAATGCGCAGCGGCGGATAACCTTCCACACCGGTGCAGGTGATCGTGCAGCCCAGTTGGCGCAAGGCGTCGACCAGGTCGCCAATGGGGCGCTCGTGCATGCGTGCGATGCCGGACAGTTCGAAATCGCCACCCAGCACCGAGAGCGCCGCGGTCAGCGGGCGCATGGCCGTGCCGGCGTTGCCCATGAACAGCCGTGCCGGCGAGCGCGGCGCCTGTCCACCCAGGCCGCTGATGGTAACGGTGGTGCTGCCTGCCTGCGTGACTTCGCAACCGAGCTGCGCCAGCGCGGCGAGCATCACCCGGGTGTCGTCGGAGTCGAGCAGGTCATGGATCACCGTGCGCCCACGGCTCAGCGCCGCCAGCAACAAGACCCGGTTGGAAATGCTCTTGGAGCCCGGCAGGGTGACCGTGCCATGGGCGCCGGCCAGCGGCGGAATGTCCAGAAACTCAGTGGTGTACATGCGGCGTTTCGCAGGCGGTGCGGGTGCAGGGGCGTTGCGCCACGCCAGGCCTGCGGATCACCAGGCCCATGCGGCGGCACGTTAGTTACTTGTGAGGTTTTCCGGAGCTGATGCGCCAATGCGCGCGGGTGTTGCTGGCTTGGCTGATCAGCTTTTCCAGGGCATCGGCGTTGCCGCTGCCGATGGTCTGCTCGAAGGCCTGGAGCGCGCGCTGAAAGACCTTCGACTGCGCCAGCAGCTCCTCCCGGTTGGCCAGCAGGATGTCGCGCCAGACATTGGGCTCGCTGGCCGCAATGCGGGTGAAATCGCGGAACCCCGGCCCGGCCAGGGAGAGGAATTCCTTGCCCTGCGGCTGGCCGGTGATCGCGTTCATGAGCGCAAACGCCAGCAGGTGCGGCAGGTGGCTCACGGCGGCAAAGGCGGCGTCGTGCGACTCGGGCGACATGCTGGTCACGTGGCAGCCGATGGCCTTCCAGACGTCGGTGGCCTGCTGCAGCTGTACCGTGCGTGTGCGCTCGATCGGGGTCAGGATGACCTGCTTGCCGGTGTAGAGATCGGGGTCGGCGTTTTCGACGCCAGCCACTTCGCGACCTGCTACCGGATGGGCCGGCACGAAGCCGCCCATCTGCTCGCGCAGGACGCGCCGTGCGGCGTCGACCACGTCGCGTTTGGTGGACCCGACGTCCATGATCAGCATGGTGGGCGTGACCAGGTGCCGGATCGCCTTGAACGTGGCCTCGGTCGCGGCCACTGGCACGGCCAGCAGCACGATGTCGGCGCCGGAGACGGCCAGCAGGGCCGATGGGGCCTCGACGTCGATCACGCCCATGAGACGCGCGCGCTCGGTGGTCGAGGGCGACTTGCTGTAGCCGACCACGCGCTTGACCAACCCGGCGCGCTTCAGCGCCAGTGCAAAGGAGCCGCCCATCAGGCCGCATCCGATCAGACCCAGTTGCTCAAACATCCAGACTCCCGACGGTTCGCCGCGCCCGCCTGGCGCGCGAACCCTGTTACTCACCCGCCGGGTAGGTTCCCAGCACCTTGTAGAACGCGCACAGGCTCTTCAGATCCTTCAGGGCCGCGGCCACGTTGGGTTGTGAAGGATGGCCTTGCAGGTCGATATAAAAATAGTACTCCCACTGTCCGGAACGTGCCGGACGTGATTCGAAGCGGGTCATCGACACGCCGTGCGTCTTCAGCGGTACCAGCAGGTCGTGCACCGCGCCGGGGCGATTCGGGACCGATACGATCAGGCTCACGCAGTCCTGGCCGGAGGCCTCGGGCGCCGGCAGCGTCTGTGGCAGGCAGATCACGGCGAAACGGGTGCGGTTGAAGGCGTCATCCTGAATGGCGTGCGCCGCGATGTGCAGGCCGAATTCGGTGGCTGCGCGCTCGCTGGCGATGCCCGCCCAGTTCGGATGCAGCGCGGCCAGGCGTGCGCCTTCGGCATTGCTGGAGACGGCGCGGCGTTCGGCCTCGGGCAGGTGGGTGTTGAGCCAGCCCTGGCACTGGGCCAGGGCCTGCGGGTGCGCGAGAACGACCTCGATACCGTCAAGCGACGGCGTCGTCCGAAGCAGGTTGTGGCGCACCAGCAGGCTGGTCTCGCCCACCACATGCAGCGGCGACTGGAGAAAGAGGTCGAGTGATCGCGAGATTACCCCTTCGGTGGAATTCTCCACCGGCACCACACCGAACTCGGCGGTGCCGGCCGCGGTGGCGCGAAACACCTCGTCGATGCTCACACAAGGCACGCGCTCGATGCTGGAGCCAAAAAACTGCAGGGCGGCCTGCTCGCTGAAGGTGCCGACGGGGCCGAGGAAAGCCACGCGCTGCGGGGCTTCGAGGGCGCGGCAGGCGGACATGATTTCGCGCCAGATGTGCGCCACGCTGTCGCCCTTGAGCGGTCCGGCGTTGGCGGTCTGGAGCCCGTGGATGACCTGGGCCTCGCGCTCGGGCCGGAACACCGGCGAGCCCTCGACGCGCTTGATCTCGCCCACCTCGTTGGCCAGCGCGGCGCGGCGGTTCAGCAGCTCCAGCAACTCGCGGTCCACCGCGTCGATCTGGATGCGCAGTTCAGGAAGGGTCTTGGCCATGTCGGTTCAGTGCGTTTCTCGTGTTGTCGGCGCCGGGAGGACTTCAATTTTCGCATGCAGGCCCAGAGGCGGGATTGAAGGTCGCCCTTGCGGCCCCGACCAGCCTGAAGCAGGTTACCCGGCGGGTCTGACTCCAATTATTGAGGAAAATCAGCACCTACCCGGCGCCATCGGGTCAGTATATGCTATTCATTAGATAGCAATAGAGCCAGCCGGCGGTGCTTGCTAGGTTGTCGAGGCGTCCCCGGGGGTTCCGTCGGCCGGCTCATCCGGATTCGAATCGGTTTCGGTCGGGTTGGCATCGTTTTCCACGATGCGTTGCAGGCCGCTGAGACGCGAGCCCTCGTCCAGGCCGATCAGTGTGACGCCTTGGGTGGCGCGACCCAGTTCGCGGATTTCGGCGACGCGGGTGCGCACCAGCACGCCCTTGTCGGTGATCAGCATGATCTCGTCGTCGGCGTGCACCAGCGTGGCGGCGACGACCTTGCCGTTGCGCTCGCTCTGCTGGATCGCGATCATGCCCTTGGTGCCGCGGCCGTGGCGCGTGTACTCGGTGATGCTGGTGCGCTTGCCGAAGCCATTTTCAGTGGCGGTCAGCACACTTTGCTGTTCGTCGCCGGCCACCAGCATGGCGATGACACTCTGGCCCTCTTCAAGCATCATGCCGCGCACGCCACGCGCGTTGCGGCCCATCGGGCGCACATCGTTCTCGTCGAAGCGCACCGCCTTGCCGCCGTCGCTGAACAGCATGACGTCGTGCTGGCCGTCTGTGAGCGCAGCGCCGATCAGGAAGTCGCCCTGGTCCAGGTCCACGGCGATGATGCCGGCCTTGCGCGGGTTGCTGAACTCGTCCAGTGCCGTCTTCTTGACGGTGCCCATGCGCGTGGCCATGAACACGTACTGATCGGCGGGGAAGCTGCGCTTCTCGCCGGTCAGCGGCAGCACGACGTTGATCTTCTCGCCGTCCTGCAGCGGGAACATGTTGACGATGGGGCGGCCCCGGGAGCCGCGCGAGCCCTGCGGCACCTCCCAGACCTTGAGCCAGTAGAGCCGGCCGCGGTTCGAGAAACACAGGATGTAATCGTGCGTGTTGGCAATGAAGAGCTGGTCGACCCAGTCGTCTTCCTTGGTCGCCGTGGCCTGCTTGCCGCGGCCGCCGCGCTTCTGGGCCCGGTATTCGCTCAGGGGCTGGCTCTTGATGTAGCCGCTATGGCTGAGCGTGACCACCATGTCGGTCGGGGTGATCAGGTCCTCGGTGCTCAGGTCGTAGGCGCTGTGTTCGATCAGGCTGCGGCGCGCGCCGAGCTTGCTCTGGCCGAATTCATGGCGGATGGCGGTGAGTTCGTCGCTGATGATGGCCGAGACGCGTTCGGGCCGGGCCAGGATGTCCAGCAGGTCTTCGATTTCGGCCATCACGTCCTTGTATTCGGCGACGATCTTGTCCTGCTCCAGACCGGTCAGGCGCTGCAGGCGCATCTGCAGGATTTCCTGGGCCTGCGTGTCGCTCAGGCGGTACAGCCCGTCGCCGCCCATGCCGTAGTCCTTTTCCAGTCCATCCGGACGGTAGTCGTCGGCGTTGACCACGCCGCCGTCGGCGCGGGTGCGGGTCAGCATCTCGCGCACCAGTTTGCTGTCCCATGGGCGCGCCATCAGTTCCGCCTTCGCCACCGGCGGGGTGGGTGCGTTGCGGATGATGGCGATGAAGTCGTCGATGTTGGCCAGCGCCACCGCCAGGCCTTCCAGCACGTGGCCGCGCTCGCGCGCCTTGCGCAGGGTGAAGACCGTGCGCCGCGTCACCACTTCGCGGCGGTGCTGCAGGAAGACGCTGATCAGGTCCTTCAGGTTGCACAGCTTGGGCTGGCCGTCGATCAGCGCCACCATGTTGATGCCGAAGGTGTCCTGCAGCTGCGTCTGCTTATAGAGGTTGTTCAGCACCACCTCGGGCACTTCGCCGCGCTTGAGCTCGATCACGAGGCGCATGCCGGACTTGTCCGACTCGTCCTGGATGTGGCTGATGCCTTCGATCTTCTTCTCGTGCACCAGTTCGGCCATGCGCTCCTGCAGCGTCTTCTTGTTGACCTGGTAGGGCAACTCGTCGACGATGATGGCCTGGCGCTGGCCGCGGTCGATGTCCTCGAAGTGGCATTTGGCGCGCATGACCACCCGGCCACGGCCGGTGCGGTAGCCGTCCTTCACGCCGTTGATGCCATAGATGATTCCGGCCGTGGGGAAATCGGGCGCCGGGACGATCTCCATCAGTTCGTCGATGGAGGCCTCCGGATTGCGCAGCAGGTGCAGGCAGGCGTCCACCACCTCATTGAGGTTGTGCGGCGGGATGTTGGTGGCCATTCCCACGGCGATGCCGCCGGAGCCATTGACCAGCAGGTTCGGCAGCTTGCTCGGCAGCACCAGGGGTTCTTTTTCGGAGCCGTCGTAGTTGGGCCCGAAATCGACCGTTTCCTTGTCGATGTCGGCCAGCATCTCGTGCGCGATCTTGGCCAGGCGGATTTCGGTGTAACGCATGGCGGCGGCGTTGTCGCCGTCCACCGAGCCGAAGTTGCCCTGGCCATCCACCAGCATGTGGCGCATGGAGAAGTCCTGCGCCATGCGAACGATGGTGTCGTAGACCGACTGGTCGCCGTGCGGGTGGTATTTACCAATCACGTCGCCGACGATGCGGGCCGACTTCTTGTAAGGCCGGTTCCAGTCGTTGTTCAGCTCATGCATCGCGAACAGCACGCGCCGGTGCACCGGCTTGAGCCCGTCGCGCGCGTCGGGCAGGGCACGGCCCACGATCACGCTCATGGCGTAGTCGAGATAGCTCCGGCGCATCTCCTCTTCAAGACTGACGGGCAGGGTTTCTTTGGCGAATTGGGTCATGAAGGGTGGTTACGCAGGTGAGGGCGTGATTTTAGGGTGTACGGGTTGTAGCAATTGAGCAACATATCGCAATAATTGCGCGGCCGTCAGGCGCCGGCGGGGCCGTTTTGGGGTGGTTTGGCGGATCAGCTGTGGCACAATGACCTCAACGTTTGTGGTGATGGTCATCTCAAGCGTCCATTATTCGCAGCGAGGCTGCGCCTTTTTCCCCAAGAGGAGAACCATGAAGAATCTGAATAAAGTGGCAATGCTGTTCGCAGCGGCAGCGATCGCCCTTCCCATGGCCGCCAGTGCTCAGAGCGTGCAGCCGTTCCCGGCCAAGCCTGTCGTCAACCCGACGGCTGACCAGCTCAAAGCAGCGAACGGTTCCAACCAGTGGCGCTCGTCCAACGGCATGCCCGTCATGAACGGCACCAATGAAATGTGCTGGCGCAATGCCAACTGGACGCCGGCCACGGCCTACCCGGGTTGCGATGGCGCTGCGATGCCGCCGCCTCCGCCGGCTCCCAAGGCTGCTGCCCCGGCTCCTGCTGCCAAGCCCGCAATGCCTGCTGCCAAGCCGCCAGCGCCGCCCGCCGCCACCAAGGTGACCTATGCTGCTGACGCGTTCTTCGACTTCGACAAGGCTGTCCTGAAGCCCGAAGGCAAAGCCAAGCTGGACGACCTGATCGGCAAGATCAAGGGCATCAACCTGGAAGTCATCATCGCCGTCGGCCACACCGATGACGTCGGTACCGATGCCTACAACCAGAAGCTGTCGGTCAAGCGTGCCGAGTCCGTGAAGGCCTACCTGGTCTCCAAGGGTATCGAACAGAACCGCGTGTACACCGAAGGCAAGGGTGAGAAGCAGCCGATCGCTTCCAACAAGACCGCTGAAGGCCGCGCGAAGAACCGTCGCGTGGAAATCGAAGTGGTTGGTACCCGCGCCAACAAGTAATCTCCGGATTGCTTCTGAAAAGCCCCAGCAATGGGGCTTTTTTTATGGTTTCGAGGAAAATCGCGTCATGACCCAGACCCTGAACGTTGATCCGGCCGAACTGGCCAAGTTTTCCGACCTTGCGCACCGCTGGTGGGATCCCGAGAGCGAATTCCGCCCACTGCACCAGATCAACCCTTTGCGCCTGGAGTGGATCAACGGTCTTGCGCCGCTGGCCGGCCAGCGGGTGCTCGATGTGGGCTGCGGCGGCGGCATCCTGGCCGACGCCATGGCTCGCAAGGGCGCAGATGTCCTGGGGATCGATCTGTCGTCGAAGTCGCTGAAGGTGGCCCAGCTGCACGCCCTTGAAGCCCAGACGCCCGGTGTCGCCTACCGCGAGGTCAGTGCCGAGGCACTGGCGGCGGAGCAGGCCGGCAGCTTCGACGTGGTGACCTGCATGGAAATGCTGGAGCACGTGCCCGACCCTGCGTCCATCGTGCGCGCCTGTGCCACGCTGGTCAAGCCAGGGGGCTGGGTGTTCTTCTCCACGCTCAACCGCAACCCGAAATCCTTCCTGTTCGCGATCGTGGGCGCCGAGTACGTGCTCAATCTTCTGCCGCGCGGAACCCACGAATACGCAAAGATGGTGCGCCCGAGCGAGCTCGCCGGCCATTGCCGCTCTGCCGGACTGGACCTGCAGGGCACCCGCGGCATGCAGTACAACCCGCTCACCCGCCACTACTGGCTCAGCAGCGACACCAGCGTCAATTACCTCTTTGCCACCCGCAAAGCAGCCGTCGGGGCCTGAGCCGTGTTCGGTGACGTCCATGCCGTGCTGTTCGACCTGGACGGCACCCTGATCGACAGTGCGCCCGACCTCGGTGCGGCTGCTGACAAGATGCGGACCGATCGGGGCTTGCCTTCCCTGCCGCCAGCGCAGTACCGCCCGATGGCAGGCGCGGGGGCCCGCGGCATGCTGGGCGTGGCCTTCAACGTGGCGCCCGAAGATCCGGGCTATGACGCGTTGCGCGAGGAGTTCTTCGTCAACTATGAGAACTGCATGACCCAGCGGACCTACGCGTTCGAGGGGGTGTCCGATCTCCTGCAGGCCCTGGTTCTGAAAGGGCTGCCCTGGGGCGTCGTGACGAACAAGGCCAGCCGTTTTACCGATCCATTGACCCGCGCGATGCCGCTGTTTGCCTCCGCGGCCACCGTCATCAGTGGCGACACCACGCCCCATGCCAAACCGCATCCGGAGCCGCTGTTCGAGGCCGCCCGTCGCCTGGGCGTGTCTGCCGGGCGTTGTGTCTACGTGGGGGATGACGAGCGCGACATCGTGGCCGGTCTGGCCGCTGGCATGGGCACGGTGGCCGCCACCTATGGCTACCTGGGCCAACAGAGCGATATCGGGCAGTGGCGGGCCCATGCGGCGATCCATTCACCCCTGCAGCTCTTGAATTTGCTGAACTGCGCCTAAAATAGGTCCTGAGGGGCTGCATTGGTTTCGACGTGGGTTGGAATCGTAGCGGTGCATGTCGAGCTGAATGCGCTCGTAAAACAGATTCAAACAAACTAACTGCAAACGACGAACGTTTCGCACTCGCTGCTTAAACACCAGTGAGCTTTACAACAGCAGGCCGATGGGCTGGGCAAGGGTGGACTGATCGCAAGGTCGGGCTGTCCAGGCTGTAAAGTTATTCACATCGGCTGGCTTCCGGTCGGGCATCTTGACCGGGGGCGAGATCCAAGGATGCTGGCGTCCGGTGTAGCGTGCGACTGCGCGACACCGGTGGCGAGACTCAAATCAGACCGCTAAACATGTAGATCTGTGCGAGGAAGGTTTGCGGACGGGGGTTCAAATCCCCCCAGCTCCACCATATACAAATGCCAACTGGTTCTCCAGTTGGCATTTTTTTGCCTGCGCCCGCGTGTTCATTGAGGTTCCAGCGGGTTCGTGCGGACTTCGGCGTTTGCGGCGTTGACCAGAAAAAGGCCGTTTCCGCTCTCTCCGGGGTGATAGTCTCGGCGACAGCGAGAACTCCGGTCAGGCTGAAGTCCGCAAAGGAATTTGGGGAAACCTATACAAATCAACGAGTTATGCGCGGACGAATCAGGCGAGTTGTTTTGTGACATTGGTAGGCAGAGGAAACCAGTTCGCAACAAAGAGCTGGTAGTTCGGTCGCGATGAAGAGCTATACCTGTGGAGCGGCGAGCGGCTCTTATGCGGAGCAAAGGCTGCAGCAGGGCCGATCTCAGTTGGGGACCTTTGCAACCAACTGCGGCCCGATCAAACGGGCAGACGCGAGGGTTGCCAGCGCCGACAGGCCGATGCAGGCCCAGATCACCGGACCATAACTGCCGACACGGTCGAACACCGCGCCGGCGGCCACCGGCCCCAGGAGGTTGCCAAGCGCCGCGCCGGTGTACAGCGTGCCAATGATGCTGGCAACCGCTCGGGCGCCGAACAGATCCATGCACAGGGCCGGCAGCAGCGACACGATGCCGCCGTAACTCAGGCCGAACCAGAGCGCAAAAAGCGCCAGAGCCGCATAACTGCCAGCCCCGTACCACAGCAAATAGGACGCACCCATGGAGAACTGCATCAGTACCAGCGTCTTGCCGCGGCCGACGCGGTCGGCCAGAGCGCCAATAGCAAAACGGCCTACGAGGCTACCGATGCCTATCAGGCCGACCAAGCCCACGGCCAGGGAATCGCTGATCCCCAGATCGCGCGCTGCGGCGGACGCATGGGCAAAAGGAACGAACATCGTCGGTGCAGCGGTCACTGCTGATAGATAAAGCCACCAGAAGCTTCTGCTGCGCAGGGCCTGGCGCAGGCTGCTGCCTGGCACTTCCCCGGACGATGGGCGGCGAGCGGCCGGGGCACGCCGGAGCAACATCGCCGCACCCAGGCCAATCACCACGACCCCCAGTGCCAAAAGGCGCAAGGCAATGCGCCATTGGACCCCGTCGATGGCGCTGGCCGCCAGCAATGGCACGACCAGGGTGCCTGCGCCGATTCCGGCGCTGGCGATACCCGCGGCCAAGCCGCGCCGACGCGTGAACCAGGGTTGGACACAGGCGATGGAGGGGGTATAGACCAGGGCAATACCTACCCCGATACCGACGCCATAACTCAGGTACACGGCCGCCATCGACTGCGCCAGGCTGGTTGCGAACAGGCCGCCTGCAATACATAACATGCCAGCACAACACACCACACGCGGACCGAAGCGGTCGGCCAGCACACCGGCCCCCGCGCCGAGCACGAAATAGATCAGCCCGGACAGACCAAATACCAACGCCACATCGGCCCGATGCGCCGCGAACTCGGCCACGAAGGACTCAAAGAGCGCAGCGAATGAATAGGACACCCCAAAGATGACCGCCAGACTGAAGAATGTTCCCCAGACCACGATCCATGCATAAGGCGGCTCATCATTCATGTGCAGCGCTGCAGCAGCAAGACGTATCCGTGATTGGCGTTTCACCAAAGCGCCGAGTCCCTCGTCGCCATCGACTGTCTGCGTTGACGGTTCCGCAACCCTATTCTCACAATCCAGGCAACCACGATAACGCCGAGTGCTGCGCTCACCATAAAGCTTGCAGAAGCCCAACCGCCAGCTACACCGGACGACCACAGTTTCACTGCCGCCAGTGCGACGATGACCGCAACAATTCCGGCTACAACTCTCATCGTCGAATGTGCTCCACTGATTTGAATGATGAACATGATAGTTCGACGTTCGGGCGCTACTCCCTAGCGTCAACCCGAGGCTTGCAGCATGGTGATAAGCGCGCGTGTCTTGGGTGCATGAGTTTTCACATAGGGAACCCGGTTGAGGCAGTTTGGCTGGGCCAGCACTACTGCGGTGGAACCCGACGCATTCCGCCCTGGCGCATGTCAGACCGTGCAAAGTAGTTGGGAAGAGCCGAGATGCCCACTCCCGTACATACCAAGCGGATCAGAAACTCTGGTGAATTCGCGGCGACGTGCCCCGGTGGCACGCGTTCCCACCGCGCCTCGCCAATTCTCAGGGACCAAACGACAGGCTCGCTTAGCATGACCAACTCCTCAAGGCCGTTGGCGATTGGCCCAAGGATCAAACCATCGTCGGTTTGTGCGCCCGCCTACACCAAAGAACATCACGACTCGGCCGTGAAACCCAGTCGCTTGACCAGCGTCCCCCATTTTTCGTATTGCGTTGCCAGGCTGCTGCGCATCCCGCCCGGGGAGGATCCGCTTGCGACCATGCCGAACGTTGCCAGGGATTCAACCACCCGCTGGTTGCCTAGAGCATGCTGGATGGCCGCATGGGCTTTCGCGATGGCGGTAGCCTGCGTGCCACTGGGGGCAAAAAACCCGAACCACTGATCCCCAGCGGGATAGTCTCCCGCGTATTTTTGTTCTGAAAACGTCGGCACATCGGGTGTGAACGGTGTGCGCTTCAAGCCGGACGTCGCAAGGATCCGCAGCTTGCCTGCGCGATAAGCTGCCAGGAAATTTCCAGTGGGTGCGAGCATTGCTGCGATCTGCCCGCCCATCAGCTCGGTGACCCCCGGTGCCGCCCCCCGGTAGGGGATGTGCTTCAGGTTGGCGTCGCCATCCCTTGACAGCAGGGAACCCAAAAGGTGCAGCGGTGAACCTGTGCCAGGCGAGCCATAGCTGGCATGCTGGGGATTGCCTTTTGACCACGCAAGGAAGTCGCGCACAGTACGAATCTGTTCGGGAACCAGTGGGCCCAAAGCCAATGCGTCTGTTGTGACAGCGCCGATCGAGACAGGGAGCAGATCCTTGAAGGGATCGTAGTCCAGCTTGCTGTAGATGAAGGGGTACAGCGTCAAGACCGTGTCTGGGGTCAACAGGAGCGTGTTGCCATCTGCGGGGGCTCCTTTCGCCGCCACACAGGCAAGGCGGCCGCCCGCACCGGTCCTGTTATCGACCACCACACTGGACGCGTAGTCCGTACCTGTCATGCCCTCGCCGATGCGGCGGCTGACCGCATCGACAGCGCCCCCAGCCGGAAATCCGTTAATGATCTTGACCACGTTTGAGGTCTGCGCCCGGACGCTGGACGCGCCAAGGGCAGACAGCGACGTCGCAGCAGCTAACCGCTGAATAAACGAGCGCCTGTTTGTCACAAGTGTCTCCCGCAATCAGGACTCGGCCGTGAAGCCGATACGCTCCACAATGCCTTTCCACCGCTGGATGTCCGCGCGGAGTCGGTTGGCCAACTCCTGAGGTGTGCTCCAGGCTACATCCATTCCCATCAAGCCATACGCCTGTACCAGTTCTGGGGTGGAGACTGCGGCCTTCATGGCAGCGCTGGCCTGTTGCACGATATCTGCTGGCGTGGCAGCAGGCATGAAGACGCCAAACCATTCAGTCATGTCACTCAATGCAATGCCGAGTTCCTTGAACGTGGGCACGTCGGGCATGAAAGATGAACGTTTGGTTCCGGTGACGGCGAGCACCCGGAGCTTTCCAGTTTTGAGGTGCGGAAGGAATTCACCCAAGGGCGCGGAAACGGCGGGAATATGACCTCCGAGAAGTTCCAGTATGGCGGGCTGTGATCCACGGTATCCCGCATGGGTCATGTTGACACCGGCAATCCGGGCCAGTAGTTCCCCAAGAAAGTGCGGGCCTGATCCGGTCGCTCCAGATCCAAAGGTCGCCCCGTTAGAGTTGGCCTTAACCCAGGAAAGAAAGTCGGAAATAGTCTTGACCGTGGCAGGAACAGCGGGGCCCACGGCAAAACCCAGGTCGCTCGTTGAAACAATCCCCACAGGTGTAAGGTCCCTGACCGGGTCGTAGGCGAGATTTTTGTAGGTGTGAGGGTAAATGGCCAACATAGAGGCGGGTGTCAGAAGCATCGTGGCGCCGTTCGGTGCCGCTGCCTTTACGTATTGCACTGCAAGACGTGCCCCTGCGCCAGTCCGGTTGTCCACCACCAGGCTCTTAGCGTAGCTGCCACGCATGCCGTCCGCGAGTCGCCTGGCCGCGGCATCGGTCGCGCCCCCGGCAGAAAGACCCACCACGATTGTGGCCAGATTAAGTCCAGACTGTGCTTGGCCGAGCGATGGAACCAGGTTTGCGCCCAGTGCCGCCAAGCCTGCCATTGCAGACCGGCGGGTGATCATGATTTCATTCATTCTCTGTCTCCTCAGTTAAAAATTTTTCAAGAAAGAAAAGGCGGTCATTGCCCCACCACTGCTCATTGCCGACCGCCATGGTGGGAACGCCAAAGACACTTCGGGCGATGGCCTGACGAGTTGCTTCCATGTACATGCAGATCCCTCCTTCGCCGTCCACGAAATGCAGGAAGTCGGCGGGATTCCATCCCATTTCGGCGGCCACGGTCGACAGCACATCGTTGCTGTCCGGGGCGTTGCCAAGCCCCCATACCTGGTGAAAGGCACGCCGAACGTAGTCCGCCTCAACGCCCTGGCATTGGGGGAAATACAGGCCCATGTTCAGCTTCTGGCTGTTGTAACTCGGCGGAAAGACCAAATTAATGCCGTAGAGCTTCGCCCAACGTTGCAGATCCTGTTTGATATAGGCGAGCTTGACCGGAAGATCCCGGTTGCCCGGTCCTACGTTTCCAATCGCCGTCTTGGCGCGTGCCAGATCGATGGCGATGTAATCGACGGCCCAGTCATGTTGCCTTGCAAGATCCGAAAGTCGGTGACGGGCCAGGTAAGCGAATGGGCTCAGAAAGTCGAAATAGAACTGAATCCTCGTCGGTACTTGGCGATCAGCTGTGGCCATGCATTGTTCTCCTTATATCTTTGGAAAGGGTTATAAAAATGGTTGGTAGGAGCCTGTGGGGCTTGTGGTCGAAGGGGTGCGCGGTGGGCAACTCGGAGAGTTGTCCACGGCAAGTACCCCGGTGCGCGGCAAGCGCATCGTCCACAAATCCACAGGCTTGCCCCTCGGGTTGGGGGCCCTCGTGCAGCCTGCTTCTCCTTGGGGCCTTGCAGCCCGTAACCAAGCTGATGGCGCACGAGGGCATTCCTTCGTCGAAAGCCCGAACAGTTGATGGACTTCACTTCGCATTTGTAAGGATGGGCACCGATGAGCAGTTTCGACCCGATTTACGTGGGCATTGATGTGGCCAAAGACAGCCTTGAACTGGCAACCTGGCCGGCTCAGTCGCATCAGTCTTTTACCAATGACGGCACGGGCCAAGACGCCGTAGTCGGGCATGTCAAAGGCCTTGGCGCAGCCTTGGTCGTGCTGGAGGCCACGGGGGGCTACGAGATGGCTGTGGCCTGTGCGCTGCAAGCCGCCGAAGTGTCGGTGGCGGTGCTCAACCCGCGCCAGGCGCGTGACTTCGCCCGCTCCATGGGCAGGCTGGCCAAGACGGACCGTATTGATGTGCTTGGACTGGCACATCTGGCGCAGGTGTT